>SLOJ01000175.1 GCA_007132585.1 Bacteroidales bacterium
AAATGCAGATGGGTACAGACGCATTGCTATGCGTCTCCTTATCACCCATCGGCAAAATCGTACAAACCGAATGGATAAAAACATTCGAAATGCGCTCATGGTTTCTTTTTTAACTTTATCTAGCATTCCATTGATTCATCAACGCTAAAATTTTTTCGTTATGTCAGCAGCATATGTCAGCAAAGAAAGGCCTTTCAGCAAAAATTGGTTCAAGGCTTACAGTTTTATTTTCCTGGGGTCGGTGATCGTTACCCTGGGGTATGTATATTTTATCATTCCCTATAAGATTTTGCCCGGGGGCGTGTATGGTACTTCCATTATTTTGCATCACAGCCTGGGTTTGCCGGTGGGTATGACCGCCCTGGTATTCAATATTATTTTGCTATCGGTAGGTTTAAAGGTGCTGGGCCCGCGTTTTGGGGTAAAAACCCTGACGGCCCTTATTCTTACCTCGGTTTTTGTGGACATTGGCAGTTATCTGTCGGGGCTGGAGCCCCTGGTGGAAGATGATGCCCTGCTTTCTGCCGTATTTGGCGGGGTGCTGATAGGAGTGGGAGTAGGGTTTATGTTTCGCTCCAGGGCATCCACCGGAGGGTCGGATGTGCTGGCCATGATCATCCGCAAATACAACCACATGCCCATCGGGCAGTTGATGATCATTATTGACTCCATTGTTGTGCTGGCAGGGCTTGCCGTGTTCGGCGACTGGAAAATCCCTTTGTATTCCTGGATCCTGATCTTTATTATGGGCAAGGTGGTGGATGTGGTGCTGCAAGGGCCCAGTTACGAAAAAACCCTGTTTATCATCAGCCAATTTCATGAGTTGATCAAAAAAAAGCTGGTGGAGGATCTTGGGCGTGGAGGCACCTATATTGACGGGGAAGGCATGTTTGGGGGGCAAAAGCGCAAGGTGATCTTTACCACAGTCACCCGCCGGGAGTTAGCCCTGCTGCAGGATTACATTCACCAGGTTGATCCCGATGCATTCATGACAGTGATTGAGGCCAATGAAGTGCTTGGTGGAGGATTTAAAACCCTCAAGGAAAAGCTGGAGGATTAAAACAGTACTCCCTTCAGGGTGAAGTTTTATCACTTGTATTGGCAATGAAATATCATTCAGGGGATAAAACGATTATTATTCAACAGCAAGTTTCTCAAAAAAACTGAGGTATTTCTTAATAAGGCCGGAAAATAACATTAACAGAAGTGAAAGGAATTGTTCCTGACATGGCTAGGTTCATCCAGCCCAAAGAAGTTTGTGACCCATGAATCATAACATAGCTACAAAAAATCTCCACTCTTTTAATAACAAATAGCAAAATATGTTACCTTTATTTATATTAAAATACTGATGATAAAAATCATAGGTATCTTATCGAAATGGGATGTTTAGTATGATTTTATCATACCTATAAACAAGTTGGCGATAATTATATGAAAATAGCAGCAATAAAAATAGACATACTATGAAAACACATTCAAAACTACTAACCTTTTACTCATTGGTATTTTGCTGAGTAATTGCGAGAAAAACGAGACAGAAAAACCACAAGACGTGATAATGCCACTAGAAGTTGGAAACTATTGGAAGTATATACTATATGATTTTGATGATAATTCTGAAAGTGTTAGAGTTGACTCAATTAGTGCTGATACTTTATTAAATGGAGAAAAATGGTATTTTCTCTATGGTACAAATGCTTTTTTCTCAAATCGAAACAATGGTCTATGGGAATTGGTTGGCTTTTATCCTGAAGAATTACTTATAAAGTATCCTGCCAAGATAGGTGATAATTGGAATATTTCACGACCCGGTCTTCCTGTTGAGATTAATGCACATTTGGTTTCAGTTGATACACGAGTAATAATTAATAACGAGATTTATGAATGTTATGAATACGAATACTATGAAAATGGTTTATTAAAAAAAACATTACGCCTCACCTTCCATAGGAATAGTAAAAACCAAAATTTATAAATCAAAAGCTGATAATACAGTTGAATTAGTTATACAAACTACTTTGATTGAATACAATTTGAATTAAATTATAGTTGAAAAAATAACTACCGCCAATATATAGGAATATTAGTGGTCTGCAAGACCCAGCGAGTATTAGCTTTGCTGAGCTCGTCCGGGGTCGCATAATGTTAAAAAGTTTCAATTCTGCACTGCTGCTATGAATTTTGTCTTATTTTTATGCCCTATGCCAGTTATTTAACCAATTGACAAATATAAACAGACCGATCTAGTTATGCAAAAACGGATAATACCAGTCGCCTTCCTGCTTTTACTTGGAACAACCTTTACTGTTGCTGCCCAGGATATGCAGGAAACTTACGAACGAGCCGAAGCTATGCTCTCATGGAACCTTGCAGGTAAAGTTTTTTACAGCAATGTTAATCCAAACCAGATTGATGAGAACCGCTTTTGGTATATTCTGAACTCCCGTGAAGGTAACCGCTACATGCTGGTTAATGTAACCGACCAAACACGTGAACATGCTTTTGATCATCAACGCCTTGCCAATGCGATTGAAGAAGCAACAGACTCAGCAGTTAACCCGGAAAATCTCGAGCTTCAAAACCTCAGGTTTTATGATGATGCAACCACCATCCGTTTTGAGCGCGAAGATTCGGTATGGAGTTGCTCGTTGCAAACCTATGAATGTTCTTTAGTTCGAGCTGTACAGTCTCCGGTGCCCCATTCGGTAACCTCACCCGATGGCACACTTGCCGCATACATTGAAGAGGACAACCTTTGGGTGCAAGTGATTGAAACAGACGAACGCATACAGCTCACTACTGATGGCGGGCACAATTACGGATACGCCACGGATAACCACGGCTGGCGCCGGTCTGATCGCCCGCTGATGAAATGGTCGCCCAATTCAAAAAAAATCAGCACGTTTCGGCAAGATGAGCGGGAGATGGGAACCATGACTCTCTGGCGAACCCGCGAAGGCCGCCCAGAAGCCGATATATGGCCGTATGCGCTGCCCGGCGATTCCATCGTGCCAATGCTGGAGCGTGTTATTATTGATGTGGAGAAACAATCCACCACTTTCCTTGATATCGATCCCGATCACCACCGCAGCTCAAACTGCTGCGGGTTAATTCGTAATGGAGTATGGGTGGATAACGAGTGGAGCAGCAATTCCGGTAAACTGGCTTTCGTCTCCACGTCGCGCGATTACAAGGATGTTCGTCTTCGCATTGCAGACCCGGCCAGCGGCGTTGTTCGGGAAATATATCACGAGCGTGATGACATTTTCTTTGAATCGAACCTTACATCCCGCGGTATTCCAAACTGGAGGGTGTTGCACGATTCGAACGAATTCATCTGGTTCACCCGTAAGAGCAACTGGGGGCACCTCTACCTGCACAATCTTGAAACCGGCGAGCTGATCAATCAAATTACCGATGGCCACTGGAATGTGGTTGATATTCTGCACATTGATCACGATTCCCGCGAAATCTTCTTCACCGGAGTGGGGCGCGAAGCAGGCCGTGATCCCTACTTTTATCATCTTTACAGCGTAAATTTTGATGGCTCCGGTCTTACACTTCTCACACCGGAAGATGCCAATCATGAAGTAACTCTCAGTAGCGATGCATCCTGGTTTGTGAATACCTACTCCACATTTACAGAGCCACAAAAAACGGTGGTGCGCGATCGTAATGGCAATCTGATCATGGAACTTGAAGAGGCCGACATTGAAGACCTTCTGGCGACCGGCTGGCGAAAACCGGTTCCGTTTAGTGTAAAAGACCGCAATGGCGAAACAGATTTGTACGGCATCATGATTCTGCCTACGGATTTTGACGAAAATAAATCCTACCCGATTGTGAACGCCATCTACCCCGGGCCACAAGGTGGCAGCCTGGGTGCGCGTAACTTTTCTGCTTCCCAGCGGCTTCAGGCTTACGCCCTTGCAGAGCTTGGCTTTGTGGTAGTTGCCA
>SLOJ01000239.1 GCA_007132585.1 Bacteroidales bacterium
AATTCCATGTGTTTAAAAAAATAAACCAATAATAGCTACAAGATCTTTAAGTAAAAACCAAGTTTTTCAGGAGAAAAACCTTAATTATTTAATTTTTCCCATACTTCTTTGGGATAGCAAATGTAATACTTCTTTACCGGATTTGAGAGTACACGAATATTTAACTGGTCAGAAATTTCTGCCATATCACTTATTATGCCATTTTTCTGTAATATCCAAATGTTTCCCACACCCGGGTCATAAGCATTGTTTTCAGTATGCCCTGACAATACAAAATATTTGGTTTCATCGGGTTTTAAATCATAATGAATTGCTGTTAGTTCAGATATCTTATGTAAATAATTTACATCAAAAGCATCCTTTTGCAACTCCACTTTAAAAAGTTTTCTTGCAACAAGGTTTCTACAAAGAGTTGATAAGATTTTATCAGGATGCTTCGCCCAGGTTTTTATGGAAGTAAAAACATCAAAATCATCAAGTAAAGCAAAATCATCGAGTAAGTCAGGTTGATTTTGAAAATCATCGGCATACACAGGCTGTGTAAGAAATCTCTTCAGCGGAGGTGTGGCAAATATCTGCTGCCCTTCAAGCCCAAGTTCCCTGGCTCTCTGTAAAATGATTATCAGATGTTGTTCAGCTGAAATAACTGTTTTATGCAAATACACCTGCCAATACATTAACCGGCGGGCAATGATGAATTTCTCAAGTGAATAGATTCCTTTTTCATCCGTTACAAGTTTATCATCAGCAACATTGAGGGTTTTAATGATCCGGTCGTAACTGACAACTCCTTCTGATACCCCCGAAAAAAAACTATCACGATTGAGGTAGTCAAGCCTGTCCATATCCAGTTGCCCGCTCACCAACTGATGTAAAAACTTTTTGTGGTATTGATTTAAAAAAACATCTATTGCCAGAGCAATGATTTCAGGCTGAAGCTTTTGAAGCTTTTTCATGAAAAGCAATGACAGCTGTTCGTGATCCATACCACTCACAAGTGTGTTTTCAAGGGCATGAGAAAAAGGACCATGACCGATATCATGTAAGAGAATTGCCATGGTAACACCTTGTGCTTCTTCATCAGAAATTTCAACACCTTTGGTTCTTAATGAATCTATAGCCTGACCCATAAGGTACATGGCCCCCATGGCGTGCTGGAAGCGTGTATGCAAGGCTCCCGGGTAAACGAGATGAGTAAGCCCCAGTTGTTTGATTCGTCTTAAACGCTGAAAATATGAGCTTTCAAGAATATCAAATAATGATGGATATAACACATTGATAAACCCATAAACCGGATCATTAAATATCTTGAGTTTATTCTGTCCCATTTCTTTCCCTTATACAAAAAACGATATCTTCCATTCCTTTCATTTGCTTGTACAAACCTAAACTATTTTTACTAAACCTTTGATATGGGTCAGAAGAAAATTAAAAGCAATAACCGGAAGAGATGATAATAGCCGATTAATTTTAAATCATTTTCTGATGAATAATCCTTACATTTGTTATTGGGCAATTAACAATTATTGGTTTTCTTAAAAGCAATAAATACAACCCTTTTCGTTTATTGAGAGCAGCAGGTTCATCATGATTCTTAAATTCTGTTGTTCAATTCAATAATTAATATAATATCAAAAAAAGACAGATATATTATGGCTGTTAAAGTTTTATGGGCTGATGATGAGATAGATTTACTTAAGCCGCACATTATTTTTCTTGAACAGAAAGGGTACGATGTTTCAATTGCCAGAAGTGGCGATGAAGCACTGGATTTGATTCTATCCAACAATTACGATATTGTTTTTCTGGATGAAAATATGCCGGGACTTACAGGGCTTGAAACCCTTACCCGGATAAAGAATAAGCACCCCCGGTTACCAGTGGTTATGATTACAAAAAGTGAAGAAGAGTCAATCATGAATGAAGCCATTGGCAGTAATATTTCCGATTATCTTATCAAACCTGTTAACCCCAACCAGATATTGCTATCGCTGAAAAAAAACCTGGAAAACAAAAAACTCATGAGCGAAAAAACCAGCATGGGTTATCAGCAAGAGTTCAGGCAGTTGAGTATGGAAATCAGCGATCGCCCCGATCTGTCTTCTTGGGAAGATATTTATCGCAAAATGATTTACTGGGAACTTGAACTGGAAAAATCGCGGGATGGCGGTCTTAAGGAAATATTAAAGATGCAGAAATCGGAAGCCAATACAGTTTTTTCCAAATTCGTGATAGACAATTACCAGGATTGGCTTGCAGGTAATGCTGATGAAAAGCCTGTACTTTCGCATGTTGCCTTTAGGGAAAAAATAATACCCGCACTAGAATCGGATGAAAAGTTTTTCCTTATAATTGTCGACAACCTGCGCTTTGACCAATGGAAAGTTTTGCAACCGGTTATTGAGAATTATTATCGGGTTGAGAATGAGGAGATCATTTACAGCATTTTGCCCACTGCTACTCAATATGCACGTAATGCTTTCTTTGCCGGATTGATGCCATCAGAAATAAAGAAAAGATTTCCGCAATACTGGATAGGCGAAGAGGATGAAGGAACCCGTAACCAGTATGAATCACAGTTACTGAAAGAACAATTTAAGAGGCTTGGAGTCAACATCCCCTTCAATTACCATAAAATACTCAACCTGGGTGCAGGCAAAAAACTCCTTGAAAATATAAACAATTTCATTGATAAAAAACTTAATGTATTGGTTTACAACTTTGTAGATATGCTGTCGCATGCCCGAACCGATATGGAAGTGATCAAAGAACTGGCAGATGATGAAGCAGCATACAGGTCGCTTACCCTGTCATGGTTTGAGCATTCTCCTTTAATTGAAATTATACGGTTCCTGCATGAGAAAAATATCAATATCATCCTTACCACTGATCATGGTGCCATTAAGGTGTCAAACCCCACAAAAGTAGTTGGGGATAAAAACACCAATACCAATCTGAGGTACAAAACCGGGAGGCATCTGCAATACAGTTCAAATGAAGTTTTTGAAGCACGTAATCCTCAGGATATCTTTTTACCGCGTACAAATATCAGCTCAAGTTATATCTTTGCAAAAGAAGACAGGTTTTTTGCTTATCCGAATAATTATAATTATTATGTCAATTATTACAGAAACACTTTTCAACATGGAGGTATTTCGCTGGAAGAGATGATGGTTCCCATTGTATTTTTGAAAGCCCGCTAATAATACTATGACAAAAATATTTGAAGAAAAATTTACTGAAGAGCGAATTTCTGAAGTTGCTGAAAAGCTAATTAAATTTTATCCCAACACCCGCATATTTGCCTTTTATGGCGCTATGGGTGCAGGAAAAACAACAATAATTAAAGCTATTTGTAAGCATTTAAAAACAATTGATACTGTTGATAGTCCTACTTTTTCAATTATAAACCAATATCTTACTGAAGAAGGAAGTTATATCTACCATTTTGATTTTTACCGGCTGAAAAAGATTGAAGAAGCCTATGATATTGGTTATGAAGATTATTTTTTCAGTGGGAATTATTGCTTTATAGAATGGGCTGAAAAAATTGAAGAACTTCTGCCAGAT
Organism: Bacteroidales bacterium; assembly: GCA_007132585.1. GTDB lineage: Bacteria > Bacteroidota > Bacteroidia > Bacteroidales > UBA7960 > SKVR01. The sequence continues at coordinate 3,571 of SLOJ01000239.1, forward strand.
GATTGTTGCAGAGTAATTCTAACTGAACAGAAAGGAGTGAGGCACCTGAAAATATCAGAATAAAAAAGACAAAAAATAGTGATTATGCAAAGGAAAAGTCCGGAGTATATGTTTTTCAGTTCGCAGGGAAAACTGCTTCATCAGGAGGAAACCCTGGAAGTAAAAAAAAGAAAGAATCGCCTTTTTATTGGTATACCCAAAGAAATTGCACTACAGGAAAAGCGCGTTGCACTGGCACCCGAAGCTGTTAACCTGCTTACTCAAAACGGACACAGGGTGGTTATTGAGAAAGGAGCCGGCATGAATGCTCATTTTTCTGACAGCGAATACAGTGAAGCCGGTGCCGAAATCATCTATGAAACTGAAGAAGTATTTAAAGCAGATATCATTCTTAAAGTTGCCCCGCTTACTCCTGAAGAAATCCATTTTATGCAACCCGGTCAAACACTCTTGTCAACCATTACACTGCCTGTGCAGACAGGATCATACTTCAAATCTCTCATGGCAAAAAAGATCAATGCAATTGCATTTGAACTGATAAAAGATAAAACAAAAACTTTTCCGCTTGTAAGAAGTATGAGTGAAATTGCCGGAAATACAGCCATACTTATTGCAGCTGAATACCTTTGCAATAACAAATATGGCAAAGGCCGCATGTTTGGGGGCTTTTCCGGCATTACACCCACCGAAGTGGTAATCCTTGGCGCCGGCACCGTGGGAGAGTTTGCCGTAAGAGCTGCCATGGGCCTGGGTGCTATGGTTAAGGTGTTTGATAATTCAATCTATAAGTTACGTAGACTGCAAAACAGTTTGAATACACGAATATTTACAAGTATAATACAACCCAAAGTTTTACTTAAGGCACTCAAAACCGCTGATGTAGTTATCGGGGCAATTCATTCACCCTGGGGCAGAGCTCCGGTGGTCATTAACGAAGAAATGGTTGCGCAAATGAAATACGGCTCTGTAATTATTGATGTTAGTATTGATCAGGGTGGATGTGTAGAAACTTCAAAAGTTACAAATCATGCCGATCCGGTTTTCAAAAAGCATGATGTTACTCATTATTGCGTGCCCAATATCGCTTCAAAGGTACCCCATACAGCATCATATGCTTTCAGTAACTTTTTCGCCCCTGTTTTATTGAGCATTGGTGAGTACGGAGGTATGATTAATTTACTAAAGAGTGATCCCGGCATACGCCATGGGGCATATCTTTTCAATGGTACACTCACAAACCAATACATAGGTGAGTATTACCAGCTTCCATATCAGGATATTGAGCTACTTATGGCTGCATTTCAATAATAAGTTTCTCACTTGCAGATATATAAACTTAATCAATGTTATAATATGGATAGAACATTTTACCATCTCTTAATAATTCTGTTCATCGTACTTTTCCCTGTAACTGTTGGAGTTGCATCAGAAAGGTCATCTGACGACTTTCTCAAGAAAGAATTTGAAGGTAAAAATGGCGGCATCTTACCTTACCGCATCCTATATCCTGAGAATTATAATCCTGATCAGCAGTATCCGCTACTCTTATTTCTGCACGGTGCAGGAGAAAAAGGCAATGACAATAAGAAACAGCTCATTCACGGATCATCTATGTTTCTGGAGCCGGAAAACCGTAACAATTTCCCTGCCTTTGTTGTTTTTCCGCAATGTCCTGAAGACGGGTGGTGGATTGATCTCTCTCAGCGGCAGGCCTTAGATGACGATCCGGATTTGCAGGAATCAGTTCAGTTTCCCGCATCAAACCCCATGAAACTGGTATTAGAACTGCTTGACCAACTAACGTCAGACCTGAACGTTGATAACAACAGACTTTATGTTATGTGTCTCTCCATGGGCGGTTACGGAACTTTTGATCTTCTGTCGCGCCGTCCTGAATGGTTTGCCGCTGCAGTGCCCATTTGTGGTGGTGGAAATACAGGATTGGCCGAAAGATATGCTCCGCATACTTCACTTTGGGTTTTCCATGGTGAAGAGGATAACGTAGTACCTGCAGAGCTCTCCCGGAATATGGTAAAAGCCATTGAAGAAGCCGGTGGCGATATAAAATATACCGAATATAAAGGAGTAGGACACAACAGCTGGGATCCGGCTTTTGCAGAAGAAGATCTGCTGCCATGGATATTTGATCAAAAAAGAAAGAAATAAAAACTTTTGGTTTCTACCCAAAAAAACAGCGCTGTATCCATACAACGCTGTTTTTTTGTGACTTGGCTGGGTCTCGAACCCAGGACCCCATCCTTAAAAGGGATGTGCTCTACCAACTGAGCTACCAAGTCAACATGAAATGATCTGAATAAAAAAGTGACTTGGCTGGGGCTCGAACCCAGGACCCCATCCTTAAAAGGGATGTGCTCTACCAGCTGAGCTACCAAGTCAAAATCTGAACTTTATTTCAAAGAAAAATCAGGAAGCTACCCCTGATTTTTTTGAGAGTGCAAAGGTACGGTCAATTATCTAAAATCCAAAATAAAAATATAATTTTCCGGAATAAATTTACCATCAATATTACAAAGATCACGTTATCAATTATTAATCAAGCACAGGATGGCGACTAAATGTATATTCATCCTTAAACATTTTGCGGTAGGTTACCAATGTAAATGCACGGTCCTTACCCAATAGTTCAACGATCCGGATCATTTTAGGATTAAAATCCCCGATCCAGGCAATATACATGTCTTTGTATGTATCGGTTTTAAGTATCGATTTCTGAATGGCTATAATAAGTCCACTCTCAACTCCTTTATAACGATATTCAGGTACGATTCCAAATACAATTCCATAAACTGTTTTGCACGTTTTTCTCCATTTATGGTAAAGCACCTTAAGCTTTCCCACCAGATTAAGCTTCCCGTTTACAAATCTGAAGATCTCATTTAGTTCAGGGATACCTACAAAAATGGCAATGGGTTTTCCATTATGATAGGCAAATATAACAAGTTCGGGGTCTGCAACAGATTTCATGCTTTCAAATGTCTGCAGAGCCTGTTCTTTGGTCATGGGCTTAAAATGCTTGTGTACGTCGCGCCAGGCTTCATTGTAGATAGTCATAAAGTCAACCGCATACTTTTCAAGCTGATTCATCTCAAGGTTTTTGAACTCATAACCTTCGGTTCTGGTAAGCCTTTCAAAGTTGCGGTGCACGAGTGGTGGCACCACAGTGTCACGACTTAGTCTGTAAATATATTGCTCGTAGTAGTTCTGAAATCCGTAAGCTTCAAACAGTTCTTTGTAATAAGGCGGATTGTAATTGAGAAGATAGGGGGGTGATGTTTCAAAGCCTTCAACCATCAGACCCCAGAAACGATCCTTCTCTCCGAAATTGATGGGTCCGTCCATAGCTTCCATTTCCCGCTCTTCAAGCCACTTTTTGGCTGTATCAAACAAAAGGAATGCCGCATCTTTATCATTTATGCATTCAAAAAATCCCGTACCTCCCACCGGGTGCTCATAGGTAAATGCCAGCTGACGGTTTACAAAAGCAGCAATACGGCCAATAAGATTATTATTGTTGTCATACAAAACCCACCGGATTGCTTCACCCCATTTAAAATTCTTATTTTTTGAAAGATCAAAAACAGCCATGATATCGTTATCCAGATGGCTGATCCAGTTGGGATCATTTTTGTAAATGATATGGGGGGCTTTCAGGAAATCCTTTTCGGTTTTTTTGTCCCTGACTTCTGTAATTCGCATAAAGCTGTTCTTAAAGAGATGTATATTTGCAAAGAAAATATTTTTCTTAACCCGTTGGTTTTGTTTTACCGGGAAAACAGGAAAACACATTCCTGCATCGCAAAAATAACGTTTTAAACAAAATAATGGATAAACTAAAAAACAAAGTAATAATAATAACGGGCGCTTCATCGGGTATTGGCAAAGCACTTGCCATTGAAGCTATGAGAAACAATATGCGTGTTGTATTGGCGGCAAGGCGAAAAGAACTACTGGAAGAACTGGCAGCAAAACACTCCTGGAACCCGGAAAAGTATATTTTGGTGGGTACTGATGTTTCCAGAGAAGAAGATTGCAAAAGCCTTACAGATGAAACAATAGCAAAATTCGGAAAGATCGATGTCCTTATCAATAATGCCGGCATAAGCATGCGTGCATTATTTGCTGATCTGGATCTGGAAGTGATAAAAAAACTTATGGATGTAAATTTCTGGGGAACAGTTTACTGCACCAAACATGCGCTTCCCTGGTTGCTGAAAAGCAAAGGAAGTGTAACAGGAGTTTCATCCATTGCCGGAATCAGAGGACTACCTGCCCGTACCGGATACTCAGCTTCAAAATTTGCTATGCAGGGTTTTTTGGAAGCCTTGCGAACCGAAAACCTGAAAACCGGACTTCATGTTATGGTGGCTTGCCCGGGATTTACTTCATCCAATATACGTAAGACGGCTCTTGCAAATGACGGCTCGGTGCAGGGAGAATCTCCCAGGAAAGAATCGGAAATGATGTCGGCCGAAGAGGTTTCCCGTCATATTTTGAAAGGTATTGTAAAAAGAAAACGGACGCTGGTTCTTACCAGCCAGGGAAAACTAACCGTTGTTCTTAATAAGATCCTACCCGGACTAACAGACAAACTTGTTTTCAATCACATGGCCAAAGAACCTGATTCTCCCTTTAAATAAGGCTTTACAGGAATGGAAAAATGAAAAAAAATCTGAATCTTTGCCAAAAAATCCGTAGGTTTGTCTATACATTTACATCATTAAACAATCAAATCATGAGCAACAAATTAGAAATCAGGCCGCTTGTAGGTTTCGGAGAATTGAAATTCGGAGCTGATCAATCAGAAGTGGAAAACTACCTGGGCGAACCCCAGGAAATTGAAGATCTCCCGGGAGAGGCAGATGAATCAGATGCAGAGGTTTGGAACTACTGGGATGATGGCCATACAGTTTTCTTTGAAAAAGACATGGAAAACAGATGTACCTGCTTTGAAACTGACAATAATGAAGCTATCCTGTTCGGCAAAAATGTATTTGATCTTGATGAGAAACAGATCATTGAACTGATGGAAACCAACGATTACCGCGAAATCGATACCGAAGATGAAGAATGGGGTGAAAGAAGGGTATCATACTCCGATGCGGTAATGGATTTCTATTTTGAAGGTGGTAAGCTGATCAGTGTGAGCTGGGGAGTAATGATCGACCTGGAGAATGATCAGGCTGAATGGCCTAAATAAAAATTCTATATCTAACTATATTATTTACAGATTTCACCTGTCCTGATGAATAAAAAAAGGACAGGTTTTCCCTTATAAATAAAATACTATGCTATATCCACTCAAATTCAAACCCATTTTTAAACATAGAATCTGGGGCGGTACCCGCCTGAAAGATCTTTACGGAAAAGACTTTGATCCGCTGCCTAATTGCGCTGAATCATGGGAGTTATCAGGAGTAAATGAAAATCTTTCAGTGGTTGAGAATGGGTTCCTGGCAGGAAACAACATCAGCGAACTCATAGAAATATATATGGGTGATCTCGTGGGCGACAAGGTTTTTGAAAAGTATGGTACGGAATTTCCCCTGCTCATTAAACTGATAGATACCAATAGTTTTCTTTCTATACAAGTGCACCCCGATGATGTTTACGCAAGAAAACATCATAACACTGCAGGCAAAACAGAAATGTGGGTGGTACTGGCAGCTGAACCGGATGCTGAGATCATTACAGGTTTCAACAGAGATGTGGACAAGGAAACCTATCTCGATCATCTGAGCAATAAGACCCTGAAAGAGATCCTTAATGTGGAAAAGGCTCAAAAAGGAGATGTATATTATATTCCGGCCGGAAGGATACATGCCATAGGATCAGGCATTACCCTGCTTGAAATACAGCAAACATCAGATGTTACCTATCGTGTTTATGACTGGGACCGAAAGGATGAAAACGGCGAATACCGTCAGTTGCATACCGATCAGGCCCTGGAAGTTCTGGATTTCAAAAAGCATGATCATTATAAATCACATTACGAACCTGAAGAGAACAAGTTTGTTGAGCTTGTAAAAACCCCCTTTTTTACTACCCGTATGATGGAGTTTACAGAAGAAAGAGAAATAGACTATGCTTTTGTAGACTCCTTTGTGATTTACAATTGTATTGAAGGAAATTTCATGCTCAATTATCCCGGAGGAGTAGAAATTGTACAGGCAGGAAACGTAGTTCTTTTGCCGGCTGAATTGAACAGTATTACACTTACTCCCCAAGGAAAATGTAAACTGGTGGAAAGCTATATAAGCTGAGTTTACGACCTGTCTGCTTCTTCCACAACACCAAACATTTCGCCTATTACACGTGTGCGGTAATCAAAAATGTGTTTCAGCCTTCTGCCAACAATCATCCAATTTATGATTCGTCCGATAAACCCATAAAAAACCTTGTAATGCACTGAATCTATCATGACAACATTACCATCGGAGGTTTCTTCCAGGTAATGTTTGTGGTGCCAGAAAAGGAAAGGGCCCAGCCGCTGCTCATCCACAAAAAAACAGGGTGCATACGCATGGGTAATCTCCGTTACCCAATTGAAGGGAATACCCAGAAAAGGCCTTACCTTGTAAGTGATGATCTGCCCGGCATGCAAATCTCTGGGACCGCTTAAGGACTGGATATCAAAACCCATAAACCCGGGCGTTATTTTTTTCAGATTTTCGGGTTGGGTAAAAAACTTCCAGGCTTTGTCAATGTTAGTGGCAAGGGTTTGGCGGCGGTGAAGGTGATGCATGAATTAAGGTTAAGATGTTGAGATATTTAGGGGTTTAGTTGGGTGAGTAATTTTTCACTTAAGGGACTGGTGCGGGAAGAGTATACGGCCTGAAGTTCGCCGTCTTCATCAACCAGGTATTTGAAAAAATTCCATGAAGGGGCCTTCTTATTCCAGCCATTCTGGCTTTTGTCGGTAAGCCACTGAAAAACCGGGTGCATATCATTACCTCTTACCGAAATCTTTTCACTCATAAGAAAGGTTACACCGTAGTTGCGCTCGCAGAATTCAGCAATATCATCATTGGAACCAGGTTCCTGTTTCATAAAGTTATTGGCAGGAAAACCAATAATAACCAACTGTTCGTTATACTTGTCATACAATTCCTGAAGTTCACCGTACTGTGGTGTAAACCCGCATTTGGAAGCCACATTCACCAGTAATACTTTTTTACCTTTAAAATCAGAGAAGTTTATCTCCTTGCCTTCCAGTGATACGGTTGACAGTTCATGAAAAGATATTTTGCTTTTTGCGCCGGATGGTATGCTACGGGAACTGCAACCCAGCAGACCCAGCAGTGGAATATTTATAGTCATAAAAAGAATAATGAATTTTTGCATTGTTATTTTTTTACTCCTAATAACCTGCAAAAGGAAAGGATTGTTCATTAACAGATGGGGAAACTTTTCAAGACCTATTTATCCCGGTTCTTCTCAATTTTAGCCCACGAGTCACGCAGTGTTACAGTACGATTGAATATCAGCTTTTCTTCTGTACTTTCTTTATCGGTATTGAAATAACCCAGTCTCTCAAACTGATACGCATCACCTGATTTTGCACTCCTTATCGAAGGCTCGCACCATCCCTTAACGATTTCCAGGGAATCGGGATTGATGAAATCTTTGAAATCCTGCCCTTCTTCCACATCTTCGGGCTCAGGAACAGTAAAAAGTCGATCATACAGCCTTACTTCAGCTTCAACAGCATGTTGAATACTTACCCAATGCAACGTGCCTTTTGCCTTACGGGTAGTTTCCATACCGCTTTTGGTATCGGGGAAATAGATACAATGAATTTCGGTGACATCTCCCTTCTCATCTTTTACAATAGAATCGCAGCGAATGATATATGCGTATTTCAAACGCACTTCTTTACCGGGTGCAAGTCTGAAAAACTTTTTGGGAGGATCTACCATAAAATCATCTCTCTCAATATACAATTCGCGGCTAAAAGGCACCGTCCGCTTTCCTGAATCGGGGTCTTCGGGATTGATCGTGGCAGGCAATTCTTCTGATTGTCCTTCGGGATAATTGTCAATTACCAGCTTAACAGGGTTTAGTACGGTCATGGTGCGGGGTGCGGTTTTATTCAGATCTTCGCGAATACAATATTCCAGCAGGGCCACATCAATAATATTTTCACGCTTAGCCACCCCTACCCTGTCGGCAAAAGTTCGTATTGATGTCGGGGTATAACCTCTCCTTCGTAAACCGCTTACAGTTGGCATACGTGGATCATCCCAACCCTTCACATATTTTTCTTCAACCAGTTGAAGCAGTTTCCTTTTACTCATAACAGTATAAGAAAGATTCAGGCGGGCAAATTCATATTGCCTGGGCCTCTCTCCCGTTATATCAAGGTTATCAAGAAACCATTCGTAAAGTGGGCGATGGTTTTCAAATTCAAGGGTACAAATGGAGTGTGTAATCCCCTCAATATAGTCGCTTTGCCCGTGCGCCCAGTCGTATGTAGGATAAATGCACCATTCATCACCTGTACGATGATGGTGGGCATGCATGATACGATACATCACCGGATCACGCATGTGCATGTTGGGTGAAGCCATGTCTATTTTTGCGCGAAGTACTCTTTCACCATTTTGAAATTCACCTTTGCGCATTCTGTCAAGCATATCCAGATTTTCTTCCTTACTGCGATTGCGCCATGGGCTTTCCACGCCCGGAACCTGGGGAGTACCGCGGCCCTTGCTCATTTCTTCAGCACTCATGTCGCAAACAAAAGCTTTCCCGTTTTTGATGAGATACACAGCAAATTCGTAAAGCTGCTCAAAATAATCGCTGGCATACCAAACAGGCTCTTCCCATTGAAAACCCAGCCATTTCACATCTTCCTTAATGGCATCAACATATTCGGTGCTTTCTTTGGTGGGATTGGTATCATCAAACCGCAAATTCGTTTTACCATTATATTTTAACGCCAGGCCAAAGTTCAAACATATGGATTTTGCATGACCAATATGCAGATAACCGTTTGGTTCAGGAGGAAACCGTGTAAGGACCCTGCCCTGATGCTTACCGGTTTTTATATCGTTCTCTATGATTTGTTCCAGGAAATTCAGAGAGGGTTTATTTTCCGGTGTATTACTTTCAGGTTTGTTCATGGTATGTTTAGAAATTTATTTTCAAAGGTGCAAAAGTAAGAAAATTAATCATGCGCCAGGTTCAACTTAGGCATCCTTTGACCTTTCCATCTCCAGGCTTACACATTTCATCTTACCTCCCATGGGTGGGTTCATCTTGCTGATCTTAACTTTCAGATGTGAGATTCCATCAAATTTCTCCATTACAGCATCCAGTATTCGCCGGGCTACATGCTCAAGTAAATGACTTTTTACATCTACCTGCTTACGAATGGTATTATAAACTTCCTGATAGTTTACCGTATCTTTCAGTTTGTCAGACAATTCAGCATCTTGCGTATCGGTTTCAATTTCCAGATTAACGATAAACTGGTTTCCAATGATCTGTTCTTCCTTAAAACAACCGTGATAGGCGAAGAACTCCATATTTTCCAGAAGAATTTTTGACATAAAAATAGTACTTTGATTAAATAATGCGCAAACCTAGTAATTTTTACAGAAACTTCGGTATATAAATTAATGGGAAGGGTTTGGGGTTTGGGGTATGAGGTATGGGGTGTGGGGTATGGGGTTTCGGGTTATATTGACATCAGTTCTTTTCGTAAACAACAGCTGAGATGTAATGCACCACTTCCGTCGATGGGTAAGTTTCACCTGAATGCCCGCGACTTAATATTTCGATGCCCGGATTTTTCATGGAATGTTTTGCCATTTCCATGAGTGTCATGATTGGGCCGAATCCGCATACCGAAATGTCATCCTGGCAAATGGCGGTAAAAACTCCTTCGGTATCCCACTCTCTGATCTTCTCAAGCACTTTATCGTCAAGTGCCTTGCCTTCATCTGGTGATATATAGTGCGAAAAATCGGATGAGGCAATCACTGCAATCTTTTTATTAAGTTTTTCAATGGCTTTGAGAATTTTCTTCGCCAGCAAGAGAGCTGTTTGCGGTGTCTGGTCGCGCATACTTAAAGGAAGTATGGTAAAAGGCTTTTTAAGAAAGAACTGAAGCAAAGGCAGCATCACCTCAGCCGAATGCTCAAGCTGGTGAGCTTCAGGAGCAATGTCCAGATTCAGATGCGGATAAAATTCATGATCCAGATCGACCTTTCCCAGCGGAGTTTTCCAGCTTCTGTTTGAATCAAGTGCCAGCGGGGGTCCGTAACCGTAATGATTGGGACATAGAATCACAACCGTATCCGGTGCAGGTTGATGCTCTGAAAGAATTTGAAAAAAGGGTGTGGCATGGTGTGCCGAATAAATATAACCTGCATGTGGCAAAATTCCACCCAGGATTGTTTTTCCTGATACCTCTGCCGGAACAGGGACCATCCTTTTTGCGAGCTTTTGAATCATAGCTATAAGATCTTCTTTATATCCGGGATAAAATTTCCCGCTTACGGCAGGTTCTCTCGTTTTCAGTTCCATGATTTAAGGTATTTGATAATTTGAAAATTGCATTTGCTGCATTTGCCATCCGTTGTCATATTTTTAAGGGTGGCAGCGTATCCTCCCATCTCTATTACTGTAATACTGCAACCTGGACAGTGAGTATCCGAAACACCATCATATGTATGAATATTGCCCGGAAAAACATACGCCAGTTCTTTTTTAGCTGTGATGTAAAATTCAGAAATAGTTTCCGTTGGAGTAGCATCAGTTTTCAGCTTATGCTGCGGAAAATACCTGCTGATATGTAACGGAGTATACTTTCCCAGTTCATCGGCAATCCATTTTACCATTCCTCGGAATTGCTTCCGGTCATCATTCAGACCCGGTATTACAAGGTGGGTTATTTCAAGATGAGCATTGCTCTGTGCAATGGTTTTCAGAGTTTTTAAAACCGGCTTGAGTTTGCTCCGGGTAATGTTCCTGTAAAAATCA
>SLOJ01000126.1 GCA_007132585.1 Bacteroidales bacterium
TCGCTTGATGAAAAAAACAAGATCAGCCACCGTTACAAAGCCACAAACATGCTGGCCGAATACCTTATGTCGCTTAACTTTATGTAAAAGCTGTAATTATGCATTACGTAAAGTTTCTTCTATTACCTCTGTAAAAACCTGTTTCAGGCTTATACCGATATATTCTGCCTGTTGGGGAACAATGCTCCTTTCCGACATACCGGGTATAGTATTGGCTTCAAGAAAAAACAACTCGTTATTGCTGTAAATGTAATCAAGACGGCAAATACCTTTCAATTCCAGCTTTTTATATAAAAATTCGGTTGTTTCCTGCACCAGGCGGGTAACGGAATCAGAAATACGTGCAGGGGTTATTTCATCAGCGGCTCCCTTGGTATATTTGGCCTTATAATCAAAAAACTTTGCATCGGTTTTACTGACGATTTCCGTTACCGGAAGTACAAGCAGCTTTCCGTTACGGATGTATGCACCGCAGGTAAGCTCGGTTCCGCTGATATACTCTTCAATAAACACTTCATCATCATGCTCCAGGCACAATTCAATGGACGTCAGCAACTCTTCCTGTTTTTTTACAAATGTGGTACCCAGGCTTGACCCTCCCTTATTGGGTTTAACAAAAACCGGAAGACTAACATGTGTAAGCACCTGATCAAGGGTTGGGTTATCATGTCTGAAGTATTTCACCGCCCGCGCAATTTTTATACCCCAACCCGAGACCAATGCATTACAAAAATGCTTGTTAAAAGTAAGTGATGACTGGAGCAAACCAGATGTGGTATAGGGAATTCCAAGCAATTCAAAATATCCCTGCAGCTTACCATCCTCACCAGGGGTACCGTGTATGGTAATGAATGCACAATCAAACAGTACTTTCTCATTATTCACCAGTATGCTGAAATCATTTTTATCAACATCCTGTTCTTTACCATTTTTATCAATATAAATCCACTTTTTATGAGAAATACGGATAAGAAAAACATTGAACTTATCCGGGTCAAGGTTTTCACCAATAACTTTTGCACTATTTACAGATATTACATACTCACCGGAATCACCACCGGCAATCAGGGCAATGTTTTTCTTCATAGCATCATAAAAAATATTTCATCGCAAAGTTAGAAGACTTCCTTTTACCACAATACTTTTTTATTAAGCAATTGCATGCAGGCTGTTTTTTTTATCATAAAACAGGTCATAAATAGTTTCGCTCAGTCAAAGCAATAAATTGCCGGAAATATCATTAATTAATTAGTAATTTTGAAGCTTAAAATTTCAAAACCTGTCATGAGCATCATATCATTTATAAAAAGTAAAACCTTTCGGAATCATATTTTACTGGCCATTGCGGTTATCATAGCATTGCTATGGTTGTCACTTAAAGCCCTTGATTATTATACCATGCATAGCAAAACCATAACCGTGCCCGATCTTGATGGTATGCAAACAGAAGAAGCAGAACGTACGCTTAAAGATATGAATCTGAGAGCCGTTATCAACGATTCTATTTTTGATTCAGAAAGAGAAAAGGGTTCTGTGGCAACACAAAATCCGGCACCTGGTAACGAAGTGAAGAAAAATCGCACCATATACCTTACAACTGTAGCTATTTTGCCCGAAATGGTCGCCATACCTGACCTTACAGATCTCTCACTACGTCAGGCCCTGGCTATGCTTGAAACCCACGGTCTGCAGGCAGGACGACTTGAATACGTGCCCAACATTGCCCGCAATGCGGTATTACAACAGAAGTATAACCAGGGAACAATTGAACCGGGTACAATGGTAGAAAAAGGGACACGGATTGATCTTGTACTTGGCGATGGTGCTGCAGATACACGCGTATATGTGCCACTTCTCATTGGTAAAACGCGTGAAGAAGCCATTCAGTTGATCAACAGCTCATCACTCAATGTGGGGCAGGAAGTATTCCTTGATGATGAACCGGAAGGTCTTCGGGTATATAGCCAAAGCCCCAGTGTTCATGAACAACGACAGCGTCTTGAAATGGGTAGCACCGTTGACCTGTATTACCGCTCTGACAGTATTTTTGACTTTGAAGAATACCTTACTGAAACTCTTTCGGTTGAAACACCCGACCTTATTGGCAAGTCGCCCGAAGAAGTATTCCAGGTGCTGCGCGAAAACTTCCTGGTAACAGGCGATGAAGTATTTGATAACAATGTACCTGTAACACAAGCCAGATCCTACCGACAGGACCCCGACCCACTTGATCAGCCCATTATTATGAGAGGCGAATCAATTGATGTGTGGTACCGACATAAAGATGAGTTTCCCGGTCAGGAGGAATAAAGTGATAATTTTTTCCCGGTAACAAGGTTTCCAAAACAATATTATCGGGCTAAAAGGGTTTTTGTTAATGTATAAAAAGTATTACCGGTTTACAGGGTCCCAATGATAAAAAAACAGCATTTCTTAATCATATTTTTACTGTTAACAACAGCAGGTCTTTCTGCCCAGGAAATTCTTCTACCCCTTGAGGTTAATCCCGAAAAGAATTCTGCCATCAAAAAATCGCAGGAAACCGGAGTTAAGAATACCGGGCCGCTTTTGCTTCCCTTTGTGGATGATTTTTCTTACCCCGGCCCCTACCCTGACCCAACCCTTTGGGCAGATAGTTTTGTATATGTTAACCACGGGTTTGCCGTTCATCCAAAAACCATCGGAACAGCAACTTTTGATGCATTGAACCAATATGGCAGGGTGTATGAAGATGCATCTGCAAATATGTTCCAGTTTGAAGCGGATAAACTTACATCGCATCCGCTTCGTCTTGACTCTGTTTTTGATCCTGTGCCCATGGCCCTTAATCCGTCTGACAGTGTTCTTTTGAGTTTCTACTTTCAGCCCCAGGGCAAAGGCAGTTCACCCCGCGACAGGGATTCACTTGTGGTGGAATTTTTGCATACCCCGGGTTATTATATTGAAGACGCTGAGAATCCGGGTGAAGAGATATGGATCGACGATCTCTGGGTTAGTGTATGGCGGGCAGAGGGCAGCACACTCCAGCAGTTTTACATTGAAAATGACAGCACATGGATACAAAGAGTGGTTATACCGGTTGATGAAGAAGTATATTTTCGCTCCGATTTTCAGTTCCGGTTTAAAAACTACGCAAGTTTCCCGCTTTCCAAAACACCAAACAATTACGCAGGAAATACCAGCATCTGGAATGTGGATTATATAACACTGGATTACGGAAGAAGCAGTTCAGATATTTTTTACTACGACATAGCATTTGCAGCCCCTGCCCAGTCAATACTACGCAATTTCCAGTCGATGCCATGGTCGCATTACATAGCCAACCCACAGGCTCACCTGCGTAATCGTTTTAACCTGTTTATTACCAATCTCGATAATATTACCTATAATTATTCTTACCGCTATTTCATTGAAGATGAGGACGGCAACCGCAGGAATTACACGGGGGGTACATGGAATATTGCTCCTTTTTTTACACAGGGTTATCAAACTTATGAATTGCACACCAATCCGCTGGTTATTCCCAATCCCCTGCCCCTGGAGCCGGCACCTGCACGACAGTTTCTCATAAAACATATTATCAGAGAAGGGAGCCAGGGCGATGATCTGCAAAGGAATGATACAATTGCGTTCCACCAGATCTTCGATAACTATTTTGCCTATGATGACGGAATTCCTGAAAGCGGCTACGGTCTTGTGGGAAACAATGCACAGGGAGCAGTGCGCTTCGTGTTAAGCCATACCGACACCCTTGAATCAGTTCAGTTTTATTTTAATCCCAGTCTGAATAATGTGAACCAGAAATCTTTCTTCCTTAAGATATGGGAAAACCTCTCACCGGCTGATGTCATTTATGAGTCAGAAGCAGTAACTGCCGAATATGGAGAAGGTATTGGGGGCTTTGTAAGTTATGAGCTGAA
>SLOJ01000095.1 GCA_007132585.1 Bacteroidales bacterium
CAGATATTCTTGTACATTTCATCACACCACAAAATTTTTATGATATTGTATATCATAGACGATTGCATAAGCAATATACTAACAATTCTTTAAATCTGATTGTGCCCATCATTAAGTCAATAAGCAATGATCCATGACATTGGATACTAAAAGGTATTAGGAATGATTGAGATTCAAGATACAACTAATGCTTTTAAGGTGTTTCCCGGGCCAATTCTTCTTCTTGCCGGCCCTGGCACTGGAAAAACCTTTCAACTTGCACACCGGGTCAAATACTTAATGGAGAAAAACTTTGCAACCCCAGACGAGATCTGTGTCATCACTTTTACAAATGAAGCGGCTCGCAACATGCGTGAACGGTTAAAGGAACCTGACATTGGGTTGGAGCCAGAGCAATATCCTTCAATAATCTCGACCATGCACAGCCTTGGTAATGCAATAATTGGAAATGCACTAGATCGTGTCAACCTACCACAAGAGTACAGCATCCTAACAAATCGTCACATCCGTAATCTGGTGCTTCAAGACGCATCCTATCTTGCATTGAGAGACCGTACACTTTGGAAACCTACAGATGATTGCAGACGTTGCGGTAATTGCGTCATTATTCCTAAAAATATCGCAGAAGATAAGTGCCAAGTCTGTGCCAAATACATCGAAATCCTTAGGAAATGTTCCTATATTGATTACGATGACCAGATAATGCTTGCCTGTCAGATATTGGAACACAACCCTGATATTGCCATCAGATGGCAGTTGAAGACAAAACACCTGCTTGTGGATGAATACCAAGATATTAATTATGCTCAGTTTAGATTGATTCAGCTTCTCAGTCATGAGCATAAGAATGGACTTTTTGTAGTTGGTGATGATGACCAGAGTATATACTCTTTTCGCGGTGGTTCTCCTGACTTCATCCGACAGTTCGATAAGCATTTCGGAGAAAACTCACGCATTGGCCGACTATCCATGAGTTGGCGTTGCCCTGAGCACATATTAAAGGCTGGTAGAAGCATCATCTCTTATTATTACCCTGGAAGTATCCCAAAACCAACACCAACCTTCTCAGACAAAATCAAGGAGAATCACAAAGTTGTGTTTCTTGATGTTCCTTCAGAACAAACTGAAGCCAGTATCATAACGACCAAAGTTCAGTCTTACCTGAAAAACCTATTTTTCCAAAATTCCTTTGTTTACTGATTTACAAGGCGTTACAAACGATATTTTTATTATACTGTATTTTATAACTACCTCATTATCAACGATGCTTTTTTTCTCGAGTGATAATTTTGTCATAATATATGTTCACGAGAGAGGGCGTGGCGAACGACCTGATCTTATGCAAAGATATGAAAATCAATAAAGAAGAAAAGGAGGGTTAATATTTTGTTTTGACGTAATATATGTTTATATTTGTTATAAAACATATAATACGACAAAGCGTCATGAACACACTACAAGTCATTGAGAATCATTTTATTGAAAAAAATGTTCTGACCCTCCAAAACCTGTCGCGGTTTTTAAGTGTTTCGGTACGTACGGTTCAGCGTATGATCAGCCCATTGGACACAATCAGGAGCTACGACCATAACGGGCGTTATTTTTCCCTTGAAAAGCTGGCAAGGTTTAATTCCATGGGTATCTGGGAGTATAACGATATCCATTTTTCGAAATTCGGAACATTGAAAAACACCCTGGCAGCTATCATTAACAGCTCAATCCAGGGCATGGATGCCTCGCAGATAAAGGATGTATTGGGTGTGGATACCAGGAGTTTCCTTTTTCAATATAAAGACATCAGTGGTATTAAAAGGGAAAAAGTTGGCAGCCATTACGTGTATTTCAGTTCTGAACCGGGTCAGTTTTCCAGGCAATTATCAAACAGGAAACAGGGTTTGGCATCTATGGCACAGGCACCATTGGAGGGTACTGCCGCCATAAGTGTACTTGTGGAAACCATTAAACATCCGGATTTTACCTTTGAACAACTCTCAAAGCATTTAGGTAAACAAGGCATAAAGATCAAACCGGGGATCATAGAAGATTTTTTTCTCTTCTATGGCATTGAAAAAAAAACGCCGGGTTCAAGGTAATTTATTTGTTGCGTGAACTCTTAGGCAATGCGGTAAAAAGCCTGAATCTTGTCAACACGTTTGCTTTTGCGCCAATACTGCAATTTAAAACCAAAAAGGAGTTCTGCCCGCGATGCCACACCAAACTTAAGGTGCATCATACCGATACCAGGAAGATTTACCTACTGGATATTGGCCAGTGTAAAGCGCATCGCACCTTCATGTATTGCCCGGACTGTGAATGTGTTTTCCCGAGTGAGGATTTTGAAAAATGGGTGCCACCCTATGCTAACCTGGGATACGATGTGATGGTGCTCACTGGCCGATTGATATTATGTGAACACCAAACGACCAAAGAAACGGTTTTGGAATTAAAAAAACGCAACGTCCATATCTCCTCTTCCCAGGTGGCTTACATGGCTCAAAGATTTATTGTTTACCTGTCAATTCTCCATCAACAATCCGCATCACTGCTAAAGAGGCACATCATTGAGAAAGGGGGCTATATCCTGCATATTGACGGCACCTGCGATGGGGATAGTCCCCATTTGATCAGTGCAATTGACGAGGTTAGCAATTTTGTGCTGGCTAACGTGAAAGTTCCCAGTGAAAGCAAAGTGCAAGTTGTCCCGTTTCTTAAAAAAATAAAAGAACAATATGGTGATCCGCTCGCCGTGAGCAGTGATATGGGTCGTGGGTTACTCACGGGTATTGCAGAGGTTTTCCCCGCTGTGCCACACTTTATTTGTCACTTTCACTTTTTACGGGACATTGGTAAAGACCTGCTGGAAAAAGAATATGCCCTTATTAGAAATAAGCTTAAAAAACACAAAATATCACCAAAATTGCGCTACCGGATGGGTTATGAATTTGGAGACAATACACAAAACATACATGTTGGTGAAATAAATCAAGTTGCACAAAGCTTGAAACCAATTAATACACAGGATGATGCAGCTATAAAAAAACTGTGCCACGTTCTGTTGCTTTGGACACTGGACGGTAAAAAACACGGCGATGGGTTGGGTTTTCCTTTTGACCGCCCGCATGCAGAATTTTACAGGCGCCTGCATCTGTTGTGGAAAAAACTTAACAATCTTCAGAGGAAATGCACTAAAAATAAGCCACTGTTTAAATGTGTTACAAGGATCATAGGTGACCTCTCACCTTTGTTTAATGATATGCAATGCATGACTGCATTCAAGGGGCTTACCAGGAAACAAACCGTATTTGACAATCTGCGACAGGCGCTTTCCATTGCACAGCTCAATACCACCAAAGGGCTCAATGATACGGGTGAAGATATTGCAATGAGCACCATAGAAAAAAGAGTAAAGCAATTTAATGACAACCTGGTTAAAACCAAGGGATATCATAAAAGCACTGCTTATCAGAAATTAATCGGGCAGATTGACAAATACCGGGAAAAGCTATTCTGCGATCCAGTTAAAATATCCACTCCCGAGGGTGATTCTTTTATTCAGCCGCAGAGAACAAATAACATTTTGGAACGATTCTTCAGAGGCATGCGGCGGTCATACCGCAGAACAACAGGAAACAACTCAATGTGCAAAAAACTGCAATCCATCATCGCAGATTCTCCCCTGGTGAAAAACCTGGATAATCCGGAGTATATGGATGTCATTTTGGATGGCAAAAAGTCTTTGGAACATGCATTTGCAGATATAAGCCAGCAGGAAGTTATGAGGAAAATGAAGGATGCCAAAAAGAACGAAACCAAAATACCACGCAATGTTTTATTGTTGATCAGGCAAAAAGAGACAATGCAAAAGTTGCTATATTTGATAGCGAGTTAACAAATCCAAAGGGATTTTGGAAACATAG
>SLOJ01000251.1 GCA_007132585.1 Bacteroidales bacterium
ACCACATTCTCACCCAGGATACCCACATCGGCCACACCATCTTCGATGTAGCCCGGAATATCATCATCGCGCAGGTAAAGAATTTCAACCGGAAAGTTTTTCCCCGATGCCAGCAGTGTGCGATTTCCGTTGCTGATGCTTATGCCGCAATCGTCGAGCAGTTTCAGGCTTTTCTCACTCAGGCGGCCGGATTTTTGAATGGCAATTCTTAGTTTATTCATATTATTTGTGTTTAAAGTTATTTTTTTCTTTTCACTGCTGAGACGCTAAGACGCTGAGTTCGCGGAGTTATTATTTTTAATTTTAGATTTTACATCCCCCCAACCCCGTTGACTTCGTCGAACCCTTCGGGTTTCAAAGGGGGAGTTGGTCCCATGGAACTTCAGACTTCAGAATTTTATCATCCGTTACCCTTCAACAAATTCTCCGCGTCTCTGTGTCTCTGCAGTAACCCAAAAACGGTGAAAGGCTGGCAGAAACCTGCAAGCCTTTCACAATGAGTTCATTATTTTATCGGGCCTTCAGTTTTTTCTGCACAGGTATTCCACTGCAAAATGATGATGCAGATGATGCATATAAAATACTGTATGGACCTTTTGTGTTTTCATGTTGTTTATTCTGATAAGGGATGACATCCCTTAAATTTTAATGCCTGATTTCTTACTTTCTGCTTTTCAGGTATGTCATCCCTGAGTTTCATCTTTTTTTAACTGTTTTTTTCAATGATTGTTTAATGGTCAATAAAATTTCTGCAAAAAAAAACCGCAGGATGCTTTCCCACGGTTTCGTTTTATGCTTGTACAACACAACATCAGCACTCACTATTCCATGGGAATGAGCATTTTATGATGATGGTTGATGGTAATGTTCATTTTTTCTCTTTTTGAAGGAGCAAAAGTAGGGATTATTTTTAATAAATTGAAAAAAAGTGTCAGATTTTTTTCAATTTATTTTCAAAATCCGTTTCTTCACCTTCGCCCACGATTCCGTAATCAGAAAACTTTCTTCCATAAACCCCACAATGCTTTGGAAATACTTGAGATCTCTCGCTACACTCGAGATGACAGGTCATTCTGGAGTTTTAGGTTAGGGGATGTTGGCGGCGAAGTCGCCAATATCCCCTTTTATATCAGTTGATCTGCCAGAGAATTCCAAGAATGGCAAAATTGACCAGCGTGAAATTATACACATCACTCACATCGGCGCCCCCTTCCAGGAAACGATAACCCCCTTTCAGATGCAGATTTTCCAAAACGGGAAACTTTCCGCCAAAAAAAAGGTCAAAAGCACGCCCGGGACCGCCGGCCAGTCCGTCACCTTCAAACCAAACTGTAAAACCATCAAACTGATAGGCTGCAAAAAGATTGAGCAGGGGCACAAATCCCAGGTCGTCTTTTTTATCGGTTTTTTCTCCTGCGGTAAGCTGCACGCGCGCATCCCTTATCTTGGCTGTGAAGCCGGCACCCAAAATCCACCCTTCAGTGATGAAAAAATCACGTCGGTAGGTGAGCCGGTAGCTATTGAATTTGTAAAAGCCTTCAATAAGTTCGTCTTCATAAAAATTAGTATTCTGAAACCTGATATCAAAGGGAGCCGGGCCATCATAATTAATTCCCAGAGGAGCAAATAGAGCGAAAAAATGGTTTCGATCATTAAAAGTATATCCCAGTCGAATTCGGAGAGGTATAACCGGATCCTGCAGTTCAAAATCGCCATTGAAATTGAATTCAGTACCGGTATCATTGGGTATTCTCACATCATTGTAACCCTGGAAGGGCAGCCCGGTTTCAACATCAAGCGACCATTGGGCTGAAACATGGGTCATGCAAAGAAATAGCAACAGGCTTAAAAGAAAGACAGCTTTTTTCATGTCAGGATGGGTTTTAAAAAACGAATATAATAAAAAGAAACGAAGTCCCCCCCACACATAGAAAAGATTGATCAGGAATACTATTACGGATACTACACGGATACTACAAAGCGGAACCGGATTCTGCAGTTTTATTATCTTTGAAAATGGACCTGTGATTTTTGCAAATATACTACATAACCAAACCCAAAAGATATGAAAAGCATAAAGACATTTGTTCTGGTTGTAATTATTTTGATAGCCGGTTTTACCGGCTGCCGGCCGGCTGAAGAAAGAGAATACAACCGGCAGTTGCAGGAACGAATAGACCAATATGAAGTAGTGGAACTCACCTCAGATCTGTCATGGCTGAGTGACTGGGAAAGAGAAATCATTCCTTTACTCATGCAGGCAGCCGACATAATTGATGAAATATTCTGGTTACAGTCTTACGGACCCAGAGGCCATCTTAAAGAGTTGATGGACAATCCACTGGCATGGGAATACGCCCTGATCAATTACGGCCCATGGGGAAGGCTTGAAGGACATACGGCCTTTTATCCGGGTTTTGAGGACAAACCGCTGGGTGCTCGATTCTACCCGGCTGACCTTAATAGAGAAGAATTTAATGAGTGGGAGAACGATGCCAAAACAAGTCCCCACACCATTATTCGCCGGGAAACCGATGGCACACTGGTTACCATTCCATACATCATAGCATTTGAAGAGCAAAATCAGGAAATCGCAAGATTACTAAGAGAAGCAGTAGAAATATCGAAATATCCACCCTTTACCCGATATCTGGAAAAGCTGGCAGAAAGCATGTTAAGCTACGATTTCCGGGAAACCGACAAGGCATGGATGCAGATGAAGAATAATAATATTGACCTGATCTTACGCCCTCTGGATACAGGTGAAGATCGCAAATTCGGTTACAAGGCTGCCCATAGCAGCTATATTATGGTGAAAGACCTGGAATGGAGTGCTCAACTGGAACGTTATGCCGGTATGGCACCCAAGCTTCAGGAGCGCCTTCCCGTTCCGGATGAATATAAGCAGGAGGTTCCGGCTGATGACTCGGAGATATTTGTTTACGATGCACTTTACTATGCCGGGCACTGCAATGCAGGACCCAAGATCATAGCCCTTTACCTGCCCAGGGATCCTGAAGTCACTGCCATTACAGGTACACGCAGCATGCAGTTGAAAAATGTTATGGAAGCTAAATTCAACGAAATTCTGATGCCAATAGCGGAAATGATGATCCATGAAGATCAGCAGCAGTATATCAGTTCCGATGCCTTCTTTCTGCTCACAGCATTCCATGAAATTGCAGCGGCCCTGGGAATTTCAAATACCGTTAATGGAGATGGCACAGTCAGGGATGCCCTGCTTGAATATCACGGCATTATTGACGCCACGGTTACTGATCTCATGGCATTGTATCTCATTGCCCAGCTGGAAGAAATGGGTGAGATAACCCGGGAAGAACTTCAGCAGGCATATGTTACCTCATTTGCCAGCGTTATGCGCTCAAGCAGATTTGGAACTGCCGGGGCACACGGTATTGCCGGAATGATCCGCTTCAACACCTTCGAAAGAGAAGATGTTTTTACCCGGGACCCTGGTACCCAAACATACAAGGTAAATGTTGACAATATGAAAGCCGCAGTTGAAAAAACCCTGGGAGAACTAATCATCATACAGGGCAATGGCGACTACCAGGCTGCGCGCAATATCAGCAACCGCGATGGAAGCATGCCCGAAAGTCTGCAAAGAGATATTGACCGCATCAATGATGCAAACATACCGGTGGATGTGGCTTTCAGGCAGGGACCTGATTATATTGACTTGTAGGGTAGATAGAATTACATGCACCACTAAACATATTGAGATCACACGACAAAAAATATTTTTATAAAAATATTGCCAATAAGAAAAATAGAATTACATTTGCACTCGCAAAACAAAAGGGCGATTAGCTCAGTTGGTTTAGAGCACCTGCCTTACAAGCAGGGGGTCACTAGTTCGAATCTAGTATCGCCCACAAAAAAGGTTACAGCTTCA
>SLOJ01000144.1 GCA_007132585.1 Bacteroidales bacterium
GCATGGCGCGCATGAGTCCGAATCCTTTACCTCCCACTCCAACTCCTGCAATATTCAGCTTATCGCTGGGGGCCTTATGACCAAGCCCGCTGATTACTGTACTTGGCAGGATGGTAAACCCGGCAGCAGCCACTGCTGAGTTTCCGATAAACTTCCTTCGTGTGATTTGATCTTTCATAACTTCCTGAATTTAATTAGAATTTGTTTTTGACTTGTAATATTCTGTATTTTTTCGGAATGAGTCAATATAATAATTGGAATTTACTGTAAAATAAAAGTCATAGCTTATCATTACTTCAATTAACAATTTTTCATTCCTTGTTGCAAAAGAAATGAAATAACTTAAAAACATTTGTATTCGAGAAAAATATCAGTTTTATTTGTTAAAAAAACTGATATGAATTTATCTAATTTAAAAAAAATCTGCATTTAATAGGTAGTCAAGACTAATCTTAACACTTGTTAAGGGTTCAAAATTGTACTGCTCAACCTCAACAACGATGTATTTTCGGCCGGAGGATTTATCTCCTGTGAAAATCCTTTCAAAATCAATTTCGCCACTTTGCCCCAGTTCAGCATAATCCTTTACATGCCATACTTCGAAGCGACCGGGGTATTTTTCAAAATACTCAAGCGGATCGGCTCCACCTTTATAAAACCAGTAAAGATCGGGCTGAAAGAAAACCAGGTCAGGATCAGTATTTTCAATCATATGTTCCAGAACAACAACACCATCAAGGGTTTCAAATTCCACAGCATGGTTATGAAATCCGAAATGCATACCTTCTTCACTGGCCATTCTTCCCACATTATTAAACATACGGATATACCTGTTTAGCACTTCCATATCCTGCACAGCAGCGCCTCCCATAGCCGCCTGCACCACATATTTAACACCGGCTTTACTATGGGCTTCAATACATTGGCTCCACCAATCCATTACCTGCTCATGATCCAGATCTTCAATTGCCAGCATAACATGGGAGCTCAGAAAATCCATCCCTTTCGACTCTACCAGATCTCTGAAATCTTCAGGCTCCATGCCATAGAATTTGCCATTACTGTAGCCTGCTGCTTCAATAAAAGAATATCCCATTTCACCCAGACGCGCAAGTGTACCTTCCGGATCTTCATTCATATCGCTTCTGACCGACCAGAGCTGAATTCCTATATATTTTTCATCCTGCTGTGCTCCATTGCAGGCCATTAATGCAAAAACAGGAAAAATGATCATTACACTTTTCCAGAATCTTAAAGTTCTAAAGAAACATCCGAATGTTTTCATATCTGAAAATAATTTTGATGAAAAATAATATTGATAGTTCACAGGTAAGTCAAGGAAATAACAACCATAGCGAGGCATAAAATTACAGAATATTCTCTATTTACCTAACCTTGATAAGCATGAATTTTTTAAATTTTAGTGGCTAAAGAAAAACTTTCTGTTCTTTAATCTCCTTGATTTTAAAACATAGCCAAAAAAAAATACCGGCAGAATGTAATAAAAAATGCCCCCTGAACTGCATTGCATCAGGAGGCATTTATTGAAAATATTTAGAGTTTTTGGGAAGGTTACACTCTTTTTTTGATCTTATCGGTTTCTGTTAATCCTTCCTTTATTTCAATATTTATTCCATCAGAAATACCGGTTTTTACGGGTCGTTTTTCAAACACCTGTAGTTCTGTTTCGACTTCTACATAAATGTCACCATTATCAAAGATTAATACACTTTCTTCCAGGGCGAGAACACTATCACGACGTTCCAGAACAATATCGGCAGTTGCACTATAGCCGGCACGGATAAAATGGGTTTCATCAAGTTTTACAGCAGCTCGTATTTCAAACTGTATGGCTCCGCTGTCTTCAACACCTTTGGGTGAAATATGCTCCAGCTCAGCAGTGAAGTTGGTTTCATCAATAGCGCCAATGTTTAATATCAGATCCATACCTTCTGAAATCTTCCCTACTTCAGATTCATCTACTTTACCCTTGAAGATCATTTCGCCCATATCAGCAACAGTAACAATTGTTGTACCTGCATTGAAGTTATTTGCTTCAATAACTGAATTCCCCACTTCTACGGGTACCGAAAGGACCATTCCATCGATGGTTGAACGAATAAGGGTATTACTGGTTTCGCCTGAACTGCGGCTCACTCCGTCGCGCACCAGTTGAAGGTTGTTTTCAGCCGACTCCAGTTCTTCTTCAGCATTCTTCAATGCAATGCGATAAGGAATAAATTCTGATTCAGCTATAACTTCCTTTTCAAAAAGTTGTTGCTGACGGTTAAAATTGATGCGGGCCTCTTCGAGGGAAATTTTTGCACGGTTTACCCTGCTTTCTGCTGCATTTAAATTTACCATATTGGGTACAATTCTTATGCGTGCAATGATCTGTCCGTTGGTTACTTTTTCACCTTCCGATACAAATATCTGATCAATGATACCTGAAACTGTTGGCTTGATCTCAATTTCATTGCGGGGAACAACTGAACCCGTGGCAACTGTCTTACGGATAATATCAGTATAAAAGGGTTCTGTGGTTGAATATTCCACAGGCCGGCTTTTAGATTTTGAGTAAAGAAAACCTATGGTTCCGGCAAATATGCCAAGGATTAAAATGATCCCGAAAATTCTGATAAACTTTTTCATCGTATTATGTTTTTATTGTTTTTCAATTATTAATTGTATCCAATTTTTTTATTACCATCTTTATTATTTGAATTCATCTTATTCATCACGAAGCGCATCAATAGGTTTTATTTTTACTGCCCTGTTTGCAGGGATTAAACCTGCCACAGCACCAGCAACAATCAAGATGATCAATGCTGTAACTGCGATATTGAAATCGACCCCCGGATTCCGGAATGCCTGATTCTCTCCACCACTTGCTACAAGTGCTTTATTGATCATCTCCAGCAGGAAAACAGCAATAGACAAACCGAAATAACCTGCCAGTGTGGTGAGGAATACCGATTCAGTAATAATCTGGCCGATAATTTTTCGCGGAGTTGCTCCTAATGCTCTTTGTATACCTATTTCTTTTGTTCTTTCCTTAACAACAATAAGCATAATGTTGCTGATACCAATAACGCCGGCAAGCAAAGTTCCTATTCCAACAATCCAGATCAACACATCTATTCCCAGGAAAAGACCTGATATTTTTTTAAATTCCTCATCGAGATTTACACCGGTTACAGCCTGGCTGTCAGCCGGATGAATTTTATGTCTTCTTTTTAGTAGTTCTTTTGCCTTCTCATCAATTACACTGGCAGGGATATCCTCCTTTGCTGTCATGGCAAACCATCCTACCATATCGCCGTAATTGTAAGTTTGCTGAAGCGTTGTGAAAGGAATGTAAATACTTTGTGCCTTATCTCCACCAAAACCTATATTGCTGTTAAGCGGACTGAAAACACCGACTACCTGAAAATACACCCCGTTAATTCTTATATACTCACCCAAAGCTTCTTCGTCTTTTTCAAAAAGAATTTCTTTTACCATATCGCCAATTACTGCTACTTTTCGTTTATGGTTCAGATCAAGGTGATTCAGAAACCTTCCGCTCAGCATCTTAACCGGATCAATGAGATTCCATTCAGGATAATCGCCATTGATTGTAAACGAACCTGTTTTGATCCCTCTGACTACATTGTCGGCAGCTGACGAACCGCCACGGGCCTGTAAACGGGGTGCAATTACATCCACTTCAGGAATATGATTGCGTAATGCTTCAATATCGTCATTACGAAAGTAAAAACGCCGTCCTCTGGGAAACCCTGCGTAGGGTTCTGTAGTAGGTTGGGTCCAAAGAAAAACACTGTTTGTGGCAAAGTCTTTCATCCCTTCATACACTGCATTCTGCAGGCCTCTTCCTGACCCCAACATGATAATAAGCATAAAAATACCCCAGAATACGCCAAAAGCCGTAAGGAAGGTGCGCATTTTATTCTTTTTCAGTGCAGCAAATATTTCCTGCCATTTATCTAAATCAAACATTTCTATAATTCTTTAAAAATCATTTCATTCAAATACAAATTGAAAACTTATAAACCTATAACCCATTCAACTTAATAAACCTTCTCTATTCATCTCTCAGTGCCTCAATGGGTTTTATCCTTGCAGCCCGCTGCGCCGGAACAAAACCGGCTAAAGCCCCTGCAAAAATCAGCAAAACTGTGGCGCTGATAGCAATTCCAAAATCGGCCGAGGGATCGGCAAAGAAATCAGTACTTATTCCGGATAAAAGCTCAAGAAGCCCTACACCCAATACAAGTCCGATATACCCGGCGAACGTAGTGATTAAAACCGATTCAAATAAAACAAGGGATATAACCGAAAAAGGAGTTGCGCCCAATGCTTTTCTTATTCCTATTTCGCGGGTACGTTCCTTAACCACAATGATCATAATGTTGCTTACTCCAACTATTCCGGCTACAATTGTACCAATTCCAATGATCCATACAAACAACCTTATTCCCTTAAAAATGCTTTGCATTTGCATATAATTTTCAAAGCTGTTCCAGGTGCCCAGGGCACGACGGTCCTCTGCATCAAAATTATGAACAGCTGCAAGCCTGTTCCTTATATCCTGCTCCACACTTTGAGCTTCTTCTATGGTGTTTGCTTCAATAGTCATTGAAATTTCATGCAAACGGTTACCCCCGCTGAAAACCATCTGGGCAGTTGATATGGGTACATAAATCAGGCGCATATTATTACTGTTGTTGCTTTCATCTTCAAAAAATCCCACCACTTTAAAAGGAATACCATTCACAAGAATATACTTACCCAGCGCATCAGATGCTTCATCTTTGAAAAGCACATCTCTCACTTCAGTGCTGATAACTGTTACCTTCCTTTTGTCTTTAATATCGAGTTGATTGATGTATCTGCCTTCAGTAATAGTAAGTGCTTCAATAAATTCGTACTCGGGATGTACATTACGTATTCCGAAGGAATGAATTTCATTGTTGTAAGTAACCTGATTACCCCAAAAGATATTAAAACGGCCTGATATAAATTCTCTTCGATCAATATTATTCTTTAAGTTTGAATAATCATCATTTGTAAATCGGACTGATCTTCCGGGGTTCATGCCATTATGTGCAATGCTTGTCCGGCCCGTCCATATCCAGAGAGAGTTTTTTGCAGCTCCCCTGAACTGATTTTCGAACCCGTTTTCAAGCCCTTTGCCTGATCCAAGCAAAATAATGAGCATAAAAATTCCCCAGGCTACACTAAATCCTGTGAGAATGGTTCTGAGTTTATTCTTTTTTATGGTGGTCAGGATCTCCTGCCATTTATCAAGGTCGAACATTATTTCTGATATTATTTTGTCAACTTACCTGAGTTTTGATGCCGGTTAATTTCATTATTAATCTAAACCACTTTCGCATAATCCCGAATTGTTTCCGGGATATAATCAGCTTCAATAGCACCATCTTTCAATTTTATCACGCGACGGGTCATGCGCGAAATATCGGTTTCGTGTGTAACAATAATAACTGTAATACCTTCGTGATTAATGGTTTTGAGTATATCCATTACCTCATAAGAAGTAGCTGTATCAAGAGCCCCGGTAGGTTCATCAGCAAGTATTACTTTTGGATTAGCAATTAATGAGCGTGCAATTGCCACCCTTTGCTTTTGCCCACCAGAAAGTTCGTTGGGCATATGTTCGGCCCAATCAAGTAAACCTACTTTGTCAAGATACTCCATAGCAATTTTGTTGCGTTTTTTGCGGCTTATGTTTTTATAATATAAGGGCAAAGCAACATTTTCAAGGGCATTTTTAAAAGATATCAGATTGAATGATTGAAATACAAAGCCGATATATTCATTGCGCATCAGTGCAGCTTTGGTTTCTGATAAACCTGCAATGAGTTTACCATCAAGCCTGTATTCTCCCTTGTCATAATTATCAAGAATACCCAGGATATTTAGCAGGGTAGATTTACCAGAACCTGAACTGCCCATTATAGAAACAAGTTCGCCTTTTTCAATTTCAAGGTCAATTCCTTTAAGAACATGCAGGGAATTTGTTCCCATATTGTACGATTTGTGAATATTTTGTATAGTTATCATCTTATGAATGTTTTTACAGATTTCACAAATACCAATATTAAACCAAATATTATATTTTACTGATATTAAGACCAATACAACGGAAAAGAACTAGATTTGTAAAGTAGCACTTGTTCGTGATCGTACAAATTTTGTCCGTATATGAACAGATGGTCTTTATGGTTTTAAGGGGTTAACTAAAACTACAATCAAGTCTTTTCAGGACGTATAAATAAGGTGATTGCTTACAAACGAATGTATAATTTCTGTTTTACTGCCTGAAAACCTCAAAAAAAAAATTATTTTTGCGCCTGATTTGCAGACATCAGAATTCTTTGAGAAAAATGTTGATTGACAAAGTTCTGATACTGATTGAGAGATTGCATTGACCAATGAATAAAACCTAATATAAATAATCACCTAATCTTTAAAATATGGAATACTTTTCCGATCAAATGGCCAACGCACACATTCTTAACCAGTTTTGGCTAACCTTTTTGCTGGTAATTTCCATGGTTCTGGTTTCAAGGACATTTGTGGCAGGCACACGTTATTCTCCTATTCTGATTATTGTAGTTTTCGGGCTGCTAATGGGTTATGTTCTTGTGGCAACAGGAATGGGCACACCAGGACTGAATGAATTTCCTATTGTGGATTTTACCAGCAAAGTAACCATAACGGCACTCATTGCATCCTTTTTTGTTGGGGGGCAGGAGATTAAGAAAATTATTTCCAGCCAGGAAATAGATAAAAAAGACATTGTTGTTCCTTCGGATGAAGAAATGTTTCTTGGAACGAAATTTACACAATTCATGTTTCTGATCCGTTCTTTCTTTGTTTTGATAGGGATAGAATCAATGAAAAGAGTAATTATTGGTTACGACAACAATGAACCACTTGATAATTTTTATCCTTTACTAGGTTACCTGGGGCTTGTAGGTTCCATTATTCTGATTGACTATCGTGCCAAAATTACCAACAAACCAGTTTACATCCGTAAAGGAATTCTGGAAACTGTAATGATTCTGGGAATCCTTATACTTTCATGGCATATAGCCCGCTGGATAAGGCCTACCATTGCACTACCCGAAATTTTCTTTGCAATGATTCTTTCGGTTACTTTCGGGATGATTTTTTCCAGATGGAAGTTTGGACCCACGATAAGGTCATTACTTTTTGCCGGTATACCGGTGGTACTTGCAGCCAATTTTATGGTGGGAGGATCAAGAATTGCTGAAGCCTTTACACTTACAGGTATGACATCGGTTCTCTCTTTTGGCTTTTTTGGTCAGTTATTATGGATGTTCGGAGGTTTATCCATACTTATATGGTTAGGGAATGCAAACAATATACGTAACCTGGCACCCGGTATGGCAGGCTCACTATCACACTCGGGGTTAACCGGTGCTTGTACGGCAGGTGATCTTGGCCCGGAAGCTCAGGTAAGAGCCCCCATTATGATCAACATTCCTTTTATCGGCCATATCTTTGTTTTTTCTATCCTGGCAGCAAGTGCCACATCAGGTAAGCTGCTTATTCCTTATACTTTAATAGTAGTTGCTGTAGGACTTCTACTTACCTGGTGGGCCCTAATAACTCTCAGAAAAGCCAATAATAAGGATGCAAAGGAAATCCGCGGCTTAATGATCTTCTCTCTGGGTTGGCAACTTGTTGCAGTATTCGGTGGATTGCTCATTCTAAACCTTGGAGGTATGGGCCTGAATGATTCAGTAATGGCAAATGCTTCAGCAATTTCACATTTCGGACTTTTTGCAGCTATACAAGGAGGTATGTTTGGCGAACAGGCTGCCAGTTTGATTGCTTTTGTTTTTGCTATGCCTTTCCTGGTTCACCCTTTGGTTTTCGGAATTTTTGGAAAAACAGCCGAGAATAACGGGATAATGCCCAAAACCATTGTTTTTGGGCTTGCAGTGCTGGGTGTGCTGGGTGTAAGCTATGCTTTGTTATTCTAAAAAAATCGTATGCCGGATAAAACACAAAATTATAAACATTCGTATTCATTTAAAGTGAAACCTGAACATATTGATCAGCTTGATCATGTTAATAATGTGGTTTATGTGCAGTGGATACAGGATGCTGCCGTAAGCCACTGGAATAGCGTGGCACCTGAAAACATCAAAGATAAATACGTTTGGGTGATTGTAAGACATGAGATTGATTATAATCATCCCGCAAAACTTGATCAGGAATTATTAATTAATACCCACGTGCTAAATGCAAAAGGTGTAAGTTCAGTAAGGAAGGTTAAAATTTATCGAAAAACCGATATGAAGTTACTGGTTGAATCACAAACCACATGGTGTATGATGGACTCCCGATCTTTTCGCCCCACCCGCATTACTGATGAAGTAAAAAGACTCTTCCTGCCGGATTGATCAATAGTTGTTTATGAGAATGTCTTTTGATCAAATTAAATATTAAAAAAAGCCCGGAAAGATTAAGTATCCTGCCGGGCTTTTTGATTTTAAAAACAATTCTTCTCTAGAAAGGAAGATCTCCATCATCAGGATCTTCAACAACTCCGGGGTCCTGTGATGCGGCAGAGCCTGAATCCTGAGAACCGCCACTATCTGATCTGGGTCCACCCAAAAACGTCATTTGATTACCCATTATTTCAGTAACATACTTTTTAACACCATCTTTATCTTCATAAGAGCGGGTTTTGATACGACCCTCAATATAAACGGAATTCCCTTTTTTCAGATACTTTTCTGCGAGTTCAGCCATCTGATTCCATAATACAATGTTGTGCCATTCAGTAGATTCCTGCCTTTGTCCGTCTTTCCCCTTAAAAAATTCAGTTGTAGCGATAGGGAAATTTGCAACTTTGGCACCGCTTTCCAGGTTTCTTACTTCAGGGTCTTTGCCCAGGTTTCCAATTAAAATTACTTTGTTGACTCCTGCCATAATCTTCGTTTTTTGGTTTAACAAATATTAAGTTACTTAAATTTAAAACATTTTTTTTAAAATAACAAGCTTTTTCCTTTGCAATTGACATCTTTAAAGATAAAACCCAAACAATAAGAGTGAAAGATATAAATCTTATTCCAACAAATCTTTTGCTTTTTCCATAAACCGGGAAATCAGAACCGGTTTCCCCCTTTGAAGAAACTCATCAAATGTTACCCATTCTGCTTCACTTTCAAAGTTATGACAAAAATCATCAGGAAGAGTGATAATACGAAAAAAGGCATGAATACGCTGATGGGTAAGCAAATGGGTAAACCGGTATATTGGGGTATTTGTGGGCTTGAAATAATGAGTATAATCAAACCCTTTAAAAAGGTTAATGTTTTCCAGTTGCTCATTAGTTAACTCCATGCCGGATGTTTCAACCAACGGAAGCTGATAAAGATTTTTCCATATATCATTATGCTTTCTTTTCTCAACAGGAAAAACTTTTACATCTTTTTTTTTTACCAGTAAAACGAAAAAATGAAAAAACCGGTCTTTTTGTTTGCTTTTGGGCCTTTTTACAGGTATCCTCCTTTCAAGTCTGTTTTTCCTTGCAAAACAATCATTTGCTAAAGGGCAAATTTCACATGAAGGTTTGCCTGGTTTACAAACCATGGCTCCAAGATCCATCAAAGCCTGATTAAACATCCCTGGATTCCGCTGATCAATAAGTTCACTTGCAATTGCACGGATTTGTTTAATTGTTTTTGTATCATCAACAGGATCTTCTATGCCAAAAAATCTTGCAAGAACTCTTATAACATTCCCATCAACAGCAGCTTCAGGAATATTGAATGCAATGGAACTAATTGCCGCTGCAGTGTATGGGCCAACACCGGGCAGTTTTATAAGTTCGTGGTAATCATTGGGAAACACACCGTCATTATACATCACAATTATTTTTGCTGCAGCATGCATGTTTCGCGCACGGGAATAGTAGCCCAAACCCTGCCACAATAATAATATTTCATCTTCAGATGCAGCTGCAAGTGAGTATATATCAGGATGTTTTTCAAGAAAACGATAATAGTATTCGATGCCTTGGGCGATACGGGTTTGCTGAAGTATTATCTCTGAAAGCCAGATATTATAAGGATTGGAAGAATTTCTCCAGGGGAGGTCACGCTTGTTTTCATTATACCATTGCAATAGACGGGAAGAAAAATTCATTTATACAAGAAGATGTTTTGAGTAAAAAAATCACATAATTCATTGGCATAAAATTACATAAATTGTTTTCTTTAATGATGAAAACAATTATCTTTGCATCCCGATTTCGAAAAAAATGAGCGTTAACATTATAAAACTTAAACAAAAATTATCATGACTAAAGCAGAAATTGTAAATGAAATTGCCAACAAAACAGGAATTGAAAAAGTAGCTGTTCAGGCAACCGTTGAAGCCTTTATGAATACTGTAAAAAATTCACTTGTAAAAGGCGAAAATGTTTATTTAAGAGGATTTGGTAGTTTTATTATTAAAGAAAGAGCCGAAAAAACCGGAAGAAATATTTCCAAAAACACCACTATCATTATTCCCGCTCATTGTATTCCTTCTTTTAAACCTGCAAAAGAATTTGTAGGCGAAGTGAAAGAATCAGTTAAAGTAAAATAAACTGATAATCGGGAAGTAAATACAGTAATACTAATCATTAATATTAATCAGTTATGCCGAGCGGAAAAAAAAGAAAAAGACATAAAATGGCTACGCATAAGCGCAAAAAGCGCCTGCGCAAAAACAGACATAAAAAGAAATAACAACCTTTTAAAAACGTTTTGTTTTTAAGGTGATTCGATAAAATTACATAATACCACCGGGTGTTATGTAATTTTATTTAATCCAACCTGCTTTCTGAACCTGTATCCTTCCGACCATTCATCTTTCAGGGTTAGATGTTTCTTTACCCCTTATGTACTTAATATAGTTGTTCACAAAACATAGGTGCATCCCCAAACGGTAAAGAAATATAACCCATCCGGGAATACCCTGACGATCCGGTATATTTTATAGCTGCTCCGGAGAATTAAGATGTAATGTAGTAACTTACTTAAAGACATATAGATGTGAACAAAGAATTAATCATTGATTCGAACTCCTCAGAAATTGTTATTGCTTTAATTGAAGACAAGCAACTTGTTGAGCTTCATAAGGATAAGAAAAATAACAATTATTCTGTTGGTGACATTTACCTTGGAAAAGTCAAAAAGATCATTTCGGGGTTAAATGCTGCATTCGTAGACGTAGGATACGATAAAGATGCATTTTTACACTACCTTGACCTGGGTGCCCAGGTTAACTCTCTCAACAAATATACCAAGCTGGCCATATCGGGGAAGAATGCAAAAATCCTTTCTATGGATAACTTTATCATGGAAAAGGATATTGAAAAAACCGGTAAGATCACCAACGTGCTCTCAAGTAACCAGCCGGTTTTGGTTCAAATTGCAAAAGAACCCATATCTACTAAGGGTCCGCGTATTACAAGTGAAATTTCCCTGGCGGGCAGATACCTGGTTCTTGTACCTTTTTCTGATCGTATTTCTGTTTCTCAAAAAATCAAGAACGCTGAAGAAAAAAGCCGGTTAAAGAGATTGGTGCAAAGCATCAGGCCTGCCAATTTCGGGGTGATCATAAGAACCGTTGCCGAAGGAAAGATGGTTGCCGACCTGGATGCAGATCTTCGTTCTCTGGAAAAAAAATGGTACAGCGTTGTTGATAAATTGCAGCATGCCAAACCCCCAAAGATCATCCAGGGTGAAATCAACCGCACTTCAGCTATCCTGCGCGATCTTCTTACAGAAGAGTTTAACAGCATTACAGTTAATGACCCCGTAATTTATGAAGAGCTAAGAGATTACATAAAAACCATAGCTCCCAGGAAGATCGATATCCTGAAAATGTACAAAGGGAAAGTACCTGTTTTTGAATCCCTTGGCGTTGAAAAACAAATTAAAAGCTCTTTCGGTAAGATTGTTTCCATAAAGGGTGGAACCTATCTGATCATTGAGCACACTGAAGCTCTGCATGTTATTGACGTAAACAGCGGACACCGGATTAATGCCGATAACAGCCAGGAGTCAAATGCACTTGGGGTGAATCTTGAAGCAGCAGAAGAAATCGCCCGACAGCTAAGGCTCAGGGATATGGGTGGAATTATTGTGGTGGACTTCATTGATATGGTAGACTCTGGCAATCGTCGTAAACTCTTTGAAAAAATGAAGGATGAGATGAAAAAAGACCGGGCAAAACATAACATTTTGCCTCCAAGTAAGTTTGGTCTTGTTCAGATTACCCGTCAAAGAGTGCGTACCGAAACAAATGTGGAAATCCTTGAGAAATGTCCGGCTTGTGGCGGTTCTGGGGAAATCAAACCCAGTATCATCCTGATTGATGAAATAGAAAACAATCTCAGGTATCTTATTCAGGAACAAAACGAGAAGAATCTGACATTGCGGGTGCATCCTTATATTTATGCTTTTTTGACCAAAGGATTATTCTCGCTGAAAATAAAGTGGATGATGAAATACAAAACAAGTTTTAAACTTGAACCTTACATGGCTTATAATTTTCTGGAATATCGGTTTTTTAATAAACTGGATGATGAGATAAAACTTTGATTTTGCAAACAACATACCCCGCAATTTTGTTTCTGATACCAAAACAAGTAACAAATTGCGGGTTATTTATAAGTAATCATGAAATCAGGTAAGCTGGATAATTTGATGAAAAAAGCTGCAAAGTATTGTGCCTGGCAGGAAAGATGCAGTTATGATGTAAGAAAAAAATACTACGATCAGGGTTTTACTTCCGGCGAAATTGAAAAACTGTTAACGTGGCTTAAAACTGAAAAGTACATTGATGATGCCCGCTTTGCCAAAACTTATGCCAGGAGTAAGTTTAACAACAACCAATGGGGCAGGCAACGAATAATGATGCAACTGAAAGCCCGGAATATTGATGCTGCTGACATTGAACTTGCATTGGATGAGATCAAAGAAAAAGATTATATGCAAACCATTGAAAAGCTCGCTGAAAAGAAATGGCAACAGATCAAAACCGGGGAAATCTTCATTAAAAAACAAAAAACTGCCGCATTTCTTGTAAATAAAGGTTTTGAAACTGATCTGGCAATACGCACTGTTGACAGAATTGAACGTAATAACCCCTAATATAAACTTTGGAAAAATACAAAAATGATTTACAACGACGACATCAAAGCATTGGATAAAAGGCTCGAGGCCTTGAGGAGGTCACTTTGACCTGGATGAAAAACTGAATTATATCAAACAACAGGAGGAAAAAACCGAGGATCCTGACTTTTGGAGCAACCCCAAAGAAGCAGAAAAGATCCTTAAAGACATTCGTGATCATAAGAAATGGACTGATAGTTTTGAAGTATCGGCCACAAGCATTGAAGACCTGAGGGTATTGTACGAATTTTATGAAGCCGGTGAAGCCGGTGAAGATGAAATAATGGAACAATACCGTAAGGTGATAAATAACCTGGAAGCATTGGAGTTTAAAAAAATGCTCAGCAAGGAAGAAGACCGACTGTCGGCCATAGTAAATATTAACTCGGGTGCAGGCGGAACCGAAAGCCAGGACTGGGCTGAAATGCTTATGCGTATGTACGTCAGGTATGGGGAAAAGCAGAATTTTAAAGTAAAAGTTCTTGATGAGCAGGAAGGAGATGGAGCAGGTATTAAGTCTGCATCTATTGAGTTTGAAGGTGATTTTGCTTACGGTTACCTGAAAGGAGAAAACGGCGTTCACCGGTTGGTAAGGTTGTCTCCCTTTGATGCTGCCAATAAACGGCACACTTCCTTTGCATCAGTGTATGCCTATCCTATCATCGATGATAATATTGAAATTGAAATCAACCCTGCCGATATTTCCTGGGATACTTTTCGTTCAAGCGGCCCCGGTGGTCAAAATGTTAATAAGGTAGAAACAGCGGTCAGGTTGCGCCATGCTCCTTCGGGTATTGTGGTTGAATGCCAGGAAACCCGTTCTCAGGGACAAAATCGTGAAAAGGCCCTTATGATGCTCAAATCGCAACTATATGAAATAGAAATGCGAAAGAAACGTGAAAAACTCGATGCGCTGGAAAGCACCAAGAAAAAAATTGAATGGGGATCGCAGATCCGCTCTTACGTGATGCACCCCTACAAAATGGTTAAAGATATGCGCACAGGAGTTGAAACATCAAATGTGCAGGCAGTAATGGACGGTGAGCTCGATGAGTTTATCAAGGCATTTCTGATTGAATTCGGAGATGCGTAATCAAATACCCGATAGATTTTTGGGGAAGCTGATCTTTTACAGGTCAGGTTCTTTCATACAACGCACAGCATAACCTGTTTTTTTACTGAAGTTGTTGGTA
>SLOJ01000236.1 GCA_007132585.1 Bacteroidales bacterium
ACCGCCAGCTTTTCTATAACTTCCTGGGACAGACTTCAGATGCCCCTCTCGCCATCGAGATTGAAAGGGCTGAAGGATTATACATGTACGGGCCTGGTGGGAAAAAATATCTTGATCTCATATCAGGTATCAGTGTAAGTAATGTCGGGCACTGCCATCCTGAAGTGGTGGAAGCGGTAAAAAAACAGGCTGAAACTTACATGCACCTGATGGTTTACGGTGAGTTTGTGCAGAGTCCGCAAGTACAACTGGCGAATCTTATTACCGAAAACCTGCCACATAAATTAAATAATGTGTACCTGGTAAATTCGGGTAGCGAAGCCATTGAGGGGGCTATGAAGCTGGCAAAACGTTTCACGGGACGCAGCGAAATAGTTGCTTTTAAAAATGCTTACCATGGAAGCACCCAGGGTTCACTGAGCGTTATGGGAGATGAAACCATGAAGAATGCCTTCAGGCCTCTTTTACCCGATATTCGTTTTCTGGAATACAACAACACTGAACATCTTAACCAAATCAGCCAACGCACTGCTTGTGTTATTGCAGAAACCATACAGGGGGAAGCCGGTGCCATTGCTGCGGAAAAAGATTTTCTTTATCAGCTGAGAAAAAAATGTGATGAGAACGGAGTATTACTGATATTGGATGAGATACAGGCGGGATGCGGACGCAGTGGTTCGTTGTGGGCCTTTGAACAGTATGATGTAGTACCCGATATTATTACCCTGGCCAAGGGAATGGGAGGTGGATTGCCCATCGGAGCATTTATAGCATCAAAAGATATTATGCACTCCCTTACCCATGATCCGGTTCTGGGACACATAACTACTTTCGGAGGAAATGCAGTATGTGCAGCAGCAGCACATGCCAATTTGCAAATCATAATTAGGGAAAAATTATGGGAAAATGCAAGGCGACAAGGAGAACTTTTCATGGAGTTACTCGTACATAATAAAATAAGATCCATAAGAGGAAAGGGACTTTTACTGGCAGCACAGTTCGAAAGTTTTGATGAAAACAAATTAATCATTGACCGGCTGATTGAAAAGGGGATTGTAACCGACTGGTTTCTTTTTTCCTCTAATTATTTGCGGATTGCCCCTCCCCTGATAATCAACGACGAGCAAACCAGGGAGGTATGTAAAATTATAATTGAAACACTTGATGAAATTTTTTAGCGTTTATTATTGCAGGTTTATTGATTATATCGCTTAAAGTGCTTATTTTTAATACCTGAAATTTAGCATAAACATGCAGGCAGATATACTGGAACAACTTCATGAAAACCCGCTTCAGAACATGCCCGTTGTGGGCTTTTTTGAAAATTATAAGCTCGAAAAAACAACTGTTTCTGGTCGTTCAATGATCCTTTCCGGCACCAGCGACTATACCTGGGCATATTTATCGGTTTCCGATGAAAATGAAATGAAAACCCTTCTTGATAAATTTGAATTTCAGTCGCTCTATTTTGCCAATGTGGAGGAATGGATGATCCCACATCTGACCCGAAACCACAGGGTTGAATGGAGATTAAGCACGCATCGGTATTACCTCCCTGAAGATACAGTTGTTGATCCACCAGCCAATGACTGCCGGCCACTGGAAAACGGTCTTGTACCCTATATTTATGACCGGTCACCTTATAAGGATTTTACATCAGAGGATTACATCCGTGAAAGGATTGAAAGAGATATCTCAGCCGGAATATGGGTCGATGATGAACTGGCAGGATGGGGACTTACACATGATGACAGCTCGCTGGGCTTTCTAAATGTATTGGCTAAATATCGTGGTCAGGGGTTGGGAGAAAGTATTTTTCGCTCATTGATTTGTGGCAAAAGGGAAAAGCAAAAGCCGGTTTTTGTGAATGTTGAACCCCATAATAAACAATCTATAAATCTGCTGAATAAGCTCGGTTTAAAATTTGACCGCCAGGTTAGCTGGCTGAAACTGATTTAAATCAGCAGCAGTAGTTATTCTTCCTTTTCAAACTTGTTTGCGTCCTTTTCCTCCAGTTCATCCATAATGTAGCCCGGGCCTTTGGGGTTTCCACCTTTGTGCGCTGCCTTTGCTATCATATGAGATGCAATGGGAGCAGTGAAAATGACAAATAATACCACCATCATGGCTTCAATCCAAACAATCCATTGTACGTAAATAATTGATACTGCAGCCAGCATTAGGATAGCTCCCAAAGACGCAGCCTTGGTAATGGCGTGCATACGCATGTATACATCTGATAATTTTACCACCCCAATGGCAGCTACCAGCATAAAAAGCGAACCCGCGATCAGTAAAAAAGCAGCAATCCATTCTATCATTTCTTTATCCTCCTGATTAAATATTTTGCAAATGCAATATTACCCATGAAAACAAGCAGTGCTATAGCAACAGCTACATTCAGGAAAACTGTCTGCCCCGTAGCCATAATATAGGTAATGATCAAACCAATAGACAACGAAGCCACAAGGTCCATTACTACGATACGGTCAGGCAAAGTAGGGCCTGTAAGCAATCGGTACAGACCCATGAACAAGCTGATTGTCAGACTAAAAAAACTAATATAAATTGCAAATGTCAGAACCGGTGATGTTTGTAATTCCATAAATTTGATTTTTAAACGGAAGACCGAAGACGGAAGTCAGAAGTATTATCATTTTCCGAATTGATCTCAATATTCTTAATATTCAATTTTTAAACCTGTAATTTTATCAAAAACCTACTAAACCACAAACCTTTCAACTTCTCAACCTATAAACCTATAAACCTATAAACTAATCAACACATCAACCCTATTCAAATATTTCTGCAATCTTTCTCTCCAGTTCTCCTTTCATCTTTCGGATAAATTCTTCCTTATCATGCAGGTACATGGCATGCACATAAATTTTCTTTTTGTCAGTACTCATATCCATGGTTAAACTGCCGGGAGTCATGGATATAAGGTTTGCAAAGGCAATAATAGCTGTATCATTCTTCAGGTCTACGGGCACTTCCACAATTCCCGGTTTCATTAAATCTTTGGGTGTAATGATATCGTAAGCCACATAAAGGCTCGATAAAATCAGCTCCTTCAGGTAATAAAAAATGAAGAGCACTGACCTGAAAACCCTAACAAGAAATCTGAATACTTTACGCATATTTTTTCCGTTGACTGATTGCTTAAAACTACCTGCCTAAAACAGCATTGATATACATTTCGGGATTTACGATTTGTTCACCGGCATCCATGCTGATTTCCATGACCGGTCCGGCAAATACACCCAGTAATATAACCGCGACAGCAAGAATAGCAGTTGCTGTAATAGTAGAAGGATGAACCTTTCCGTTTCTTATCTGTACTTCTTCAGGTTCCTTTTTCCAGTAGGCTTCATTCCATATTTTCACCATGGAAAACAGGGTAAAAAGACCGGTAAGAATAGCCACGGCAGTTATAAAATACTGTTGCGCTTCAAAACCTCCTTTTATCAGGAAAAACTTACCGAAGAATCCGGGGAGTGGTGGTATTCCGGCAAGCGACATGGCAGGGATAAAAAATAGCAATGCCAATAATGGGCTTGCTTTATATAGCCCTCCGAGATATTTAAGATCATAACTCCCCGATCGCTGATAGACCAGCCCACCTGCAATAAAAGTATTGGTTTTGGACAACATATTGTGTATAGTAAAATATATTGCACCTGCTATCCCTGAAGCAGTAAATATACCCAAACCCATTACCATATAGCCCACCTGGCTAATGATATGGAAAGAGAGAATCTTACGAATATCAAACTGAGAGGCGGCCATCAATACGCCTATGAACATAGTTAATCCGGCCAGCGTGAGAATAAAGATCTGCCAAAACTGTTGATCAAATACCACAAAAAGACTGTAGAAGCGGAACATAGTGTATACTCCCACTTTGGTTAACGTACCCGCAAACAACGCAGTAATAGCAATGGGAGGTGTATGATAAGAAGCGGGTAACCAGAAAAAGAAGGGTACCAGGGCTGATTTTACACTAAAAGCAATGAAAAACAGCATCAAAGCTCCATTGATATAGCTTCCATCATCCCAGGTGCGCATTTTAGCGGCCAGGTCAGCCATATTCAGTGTACCTACCTGACCGTAAAGTATACCAATGGCGGCAACAAAGAAAATAGATGCTACAAAGTTTATGGTAACATATTTTATTGACCCCCTTAATTGCTCCGCACTTCCGCCTAAAGCTATAAGCACAAAGGAAGATGTAAGCATTACTTCATACCATACATACAGGTTAAAAATATCGCCTGTTATAAAAGCACCGTTAACACCCATTAAAAGGCCAAATACCAGCGGATAGTAGCCTGATGTTTGCCTTTCCCTGTCAATAAAACCAGGTGAATAGATCATTACTACGATAGAAACAAATGAGGTAGTAAGCATCATCATGGCCGAAAAAGTATCCGCTACAAGTGTAATACCGAAGGGTGCTTCCCATGTACCAGGCTGTAACGACATAATACCATTCTGGTATACATCTAAAAGGATAAGCAGGCTTGTAAATGTAAGTCCGATACTTGCCAGCAAACTGAAAGATTGCTGAAAAATAAGCCACCGGCGGGTGAAGATGAGCACCACCATAAAAAGCAAGGGCAATATAACGGGTAATACCAGTATCATAATTATTCGTTTTCAGAAAGTTCGTCGAAATCAACGGTTTTTGTTACTTTATAAAACCTGTACACCAGTGTAAGGGCAAATGCCGTAACACCAAGACCGATGACAATAGCTGTAAGGATAAGTGCCTGTGGCAACGGATCCGACATGCCAATGGCTTCATCCTGCAATCCGCGGATAAATGCCGGCTTACCGCTGGTTAATCCACCTGCTACAAATAACAACAGATTAGTGGCATGCCCCAGGAAAATCAACCCAAGGATCAGCTTGAATATATTCCGGCGCAGCAGCAGGTAAACTGCTGAACCATATAAAACTCCAATAAGAATTGCCAGTAAAAAAAGCATACATTATTCCTCCATTATTGAAAACATTACCAGCATAAGCATACCAGCCACTGCAAAATATACCCCCACGTCAAAAATCAGCGGTGTACCCAGCTTTAGTTCAAAAGCGGTTTGAGCAAAAAAAGTATACCATTCGCCAGTCATAAAGTTATCACCCACCAAAAGAGCTGGTATACCACTTATTATGGCAACCAGCAACCCAAGAGCTGTAAGGTTTATTGGGTTGAAGAAAAGCGATTTTTGTGTTTTGTTC
The DNA here is from genome assembly GCA_007132585.1 of Bacteroidales bacterium. Taxonomy (GTDB): domain Bacteria; phylum Bacteroidota; class Bacteroidia; order Bacteroidales; family UBA7960; genus SKVR01. The sequence goes on from SLOJ01000236.1 coordinate 5,245, forward strand.
ACTCCAAAAGCCATAGCATACAAAATGTAGGCTGCACCAAACATAAGTCCGCCAATAAATCCCCCACCGGGCTCATTATGCCCGCGATATAATACTACCAGCGAAAGCACTACCAAAAGGGGGCGCATATGGCGGGCAGCAATTTGTAGAATGATTGACTCCATATTCTTTTTATTGTTTTTTGCCTAATTTAATCATTGCATAGATACCCAGGGCTGCAATGGAAATGACTGTAATTTCACCTAATGTATCCAATGCTCTGAAATCTACAAGAATAACATTTACTATATTCCTGCCGTAGGCAAGTGAGTAGCTTGCTTCCTTAAAGTATTCTGAAATTGGTGCCTCAAGATCAGACGTGCCTGCCTGTATTACTAAAACCATAAAAAAGGCACCTACAAGGGTAGCTACTAATCCGTCGCGCATTCGTGCCCCTGTAGAAGAAAAATTCTGATATTTTGGCAGATGATAAACCACCGCCATAGCCAATATTATCATAAGGGTTTCAACCATGATCATTGTTATGGCCAGATCAACACCACTGTAGGCGATAAAAATAATGGTGATACCAAACCCAATAACACCCATAGAAATGAGTGCTATAACCCTTGAGTTGGAAATAACCGATGAAAGAGAAGCTGCAATGATAAGAACAACCACAGCAATTAAATTTAATGGCATTTCAGAAAAATTAAGCTCAAGGATAATTGGATCGGCGCGCCATATCATTACCCAAACCAGTATTGATGCAATTACAAATAACGTCATCAGGTAAAACCTGTGATATCCGTGTTGCAAAGTTTTTGTTTTCAGTTTGGTGAGAATCAAAAATGAATCGATCATACTGAAGAACAAACGCGTGAATTCTCTCCTGAAATATTTAATATTTATCCTGTCAATAGCCGGTATTATATTATTTTGGTAACGAAAAACAAGATAACCCGACAAAAGGGTTAGAACACTTAAACCCAATACCAGATTAAACCCGTGCCATAACTTAAGTATAATTGCGTCATTACCCGGGCTAATAGCCATTATCGCTTTTGATGTGAGTGGATTAGCCATAGTTGACGGAAATAAACCCAGTACAAAGCTGGCCAGTACAAGGAAAAAAGGACCCAACATAAGAGCAAGGTTTGGTTCTGCGGGAGTTTTGGTGTATGAAGGTTCTTTCCCCCAGAATATGCCAATGGCAAGCCGCAGAGATAAAAATACCAGAATCACATTTGTCAGGAAACCAAGGATTAGAATAAATCCATATGCTTTTGGAGCGGCAACACTGGCTTCATAAATCAATTCCTTCCCGAGAAATCCAAGCATAGGCGGCACACCGGCCATTGATACCAATGCCAGTGACATTATAATTGCAGCAAACGGCATATATTTAAACACCCCCCCCAGTTGCGAGAGATCACGTGTACCGGTTTTTTTCTCAATATTACCGGCCATCATAAACAAAGTACCTTTATACAGAGCATGTACAAGCAAAAAAATTATAGCCGCATTAATGGCATACTCGGTACCGGTTCCAATTAGCAGAACCAAAGTTCCCAAAGCACTCACTGTTGTATAAGCCAATATACGTTTGAGGTCGACCTGCGTGATACTCAGCCATGCTCCTGTAAACATAGTGGTAACACCCACAATGGTAAGGGTATAACTCCAAAGCTCAGTTCCTCCCAGCACAGGATTTAAACGTGCCAGCAAAAACACACCTGCCTTTACCATTGTAGCAGAGTGCAGGTAGGCACTTACCGGCGAAGGGGCTGTCATAGCTCCGGGCAACCAGAAATGGAAAGGAAACTGCGCCGATTTGGTAAATGCTCCTATAGCAATAAGAATAAAAGCCGGAAGATACAAATTACTGCCCTGAATAATTTCAGGTTTCGATAGGATGTAGGAAAGTTCATAACTGCCATAAGGGATTGCCAGCAAAACAAATCCTCCTAACAGAGCAAGTCCGCCAAACCCTGTAATAAGCAAAGCCTGAAGTGCCGAAGCCCGGGCCTCGGGTTTTTCATGATAATAACCGATCAACAGATAAGAACTTATACTGGTCAATTCCCAGAAAACAAACATGGTGATCAGATTACCTGATACCACAATTCCCTGCATAGCGGTCATGAATAATAAAAGATATCCCAAAAAACGACCCTTCATAGGATAAGGACGCATGTAGTAACCCGCATATACCATGATAAATGCACCTATACCCAGTACCAATAAACTGAACAGCACACTGAAACCATCCACATAAAAACTAAAATCAATACCCAGCACAGGAAGCCAGGTAAAAGTTTCCGTAATTATAACTCCATCGTTGATGGCGGGTAACAAACTCAGGTAATAAAGAAAGCCGGCAAAGGGCCATATTGCGTAGACCCAGCCGGCCTGATGCTTCAGATATTTTCTCAAAAAGGGCGCAACGGCTGCAACACCCAACAGCACAATCAGAAATAACCCTGTCGTCATGAGTTAGTAGTTTTACTTAAAAAACCCGGAGTGTCCGGATTGCTTCTTTCTGAAATCTGAAATAAAAATGAAAGAAATCGGCCCTAGAAACACCAAAATGGGTAAAATTGTTTGCGAAATTACAAAAAATGTTGATTAGTTAAGGCTGAGGTTAAGATTAAGGTTAAGACTGAGCGTCAAAGAAATTGAACGAAATGAAATCCCGGGACTGAAAGAATACGGGATTCAGGTTAATTAATTCCAAGCTGATGTAATTTCAGCATTAAGACATTTTGACCTGTAGAGATGCCTTAAGTGTCACATTGACAGCTATCTGCTGTCAATTTGTTCGATTTTTCAAATGGCATTTTATTTGATTTGCCTTGAAGAGAAAAAGGATTTTTAAATCAAAAAATTGAACATAATTGTTTAACCAAAAAAAAGGAGGATTGTGCTATGTTACCAGCAGTAAAAAGTCGTTTTAACATGCCAAGCTTTTTTGAAGATTTCTTTGGTAAAGATCTTATGCCTGATCTTTTTGAAGATCGTGCCAACATGAGTGTTCCGGCAGTAAATGTTCTGGAGGATGCTGACAATTTTAAAATTGAATTAGCAGCTCCCGGTATGGAGAAGAAAGATTTTAAAATTGATCTTGAAAACAACGTACTTACCATCTCATCCGAGAAAGAATACAAACATGAAGATGAAAAAGATGGTAAGTTTATGCGCCGGGAGTTTGGCTATGCCAGCTTTAAAAGATCATTTACATTACCGGAAAGTGTAGATGCAGATAAGATCAAAGCCAATTACAAAGATGGCTTGCTGCACATTAACATCCCAAAACGGGAAGAAGCAAAACAAAAACCGCCCAAACAAATTTCAATTTCATAACCGGGCGGTTTTAAAAATGAAAGGGACCTGCAGGTCCCTTTTTTTTATTTTTCAATAATTTCAAATTCGGTGCGCCGGTTCATTTGACGCCCTTCGGCTGTTTCGTTGGTTGCAATGGGTCGATCAAAACCATATCCTTTGTAAGTAAGCCTTTCATTGCCAACTCCTCTTTCAAGCAAAAAATCAACCACAGCCCGGGCACGTCTTTCCGAGAGGCGCTGATTCAAATTGGCCGATCCCACATTATCGGTATGTCCCGATATCTGAATTTTTAGCGAGGGATTATCAACCATCAGTTTATACAAAATTCCCAGTTCAGCGTAAGATTCTGGACGCAATTCAGCTGCACCGGTATCAAAGAAAATATTTCGGAGTACTATACTTTGACCTACTTCTACTTTTTTCATCCTGATATCATTAATGATTTCACGGTCAACCTGCGATTCGCTGATATTCATATTTTCAGAGTGAAAAAGGTAATCTTCAGCCTTGGCAGATATTGCATAATTTTTACCACCGGGTAAAGAGATCAGGTATTCACCCGTTTCAGGATGTGAATTAAATTCTGCAAGCAAATCTTCCGTTTCATTGTCGTACAATTCAATGATTGCAAGCAAAGGCTCTTCGGTAGCATCATCTACAATTTTACCTCTAAGGATGGTCATGGGTACAGAAACGATCTCCACTTCACTTTCCATCATATTAATCTGGGGTGGGCGAACTGAAGCAGCTGAAAGGTCTTCTGCCACAGGCAATTTAACGGGCTTTTCCGGCCCCAGGAAAGTAATCATAAAAACATCACTACCACCATAATTTCCCTGGCGTTTTGCTGAAAAGAATGCTGTATTTTCTTCTTTTCCCAATACAAAGAAAAGGTCATCACCAGGTGAATTAATGGGATAACCCAGATTTTCGGGACGCGTCCACCTTCCATTGCGGAAAACGGTTTTGAAAATATCAAACCCACCCATTGAGTTATGCCCTTTTGAACTAAAATAAAGGGTAATGTCGTCAGGAGCAAGATACAGGCTTTCTTCATCATATTCAGTATTTACCATAGAGCCCAGGTTAACGGGTTCACTCCAACGTCCTTTTTCATTACGATCCGATGTCCATATATCTTTACCACCGAAACCACCGGGACGATCGCTAATGAAATATACTCTTGTACCATCTGAAGTAAAGGCAATGCTTGTTTCCTGTGTGCCACGGCTTCGCAAAGAACGGGCCATCTTTCCGGGTTTTTTCCATCGGTCTTTTTCAAAATGGCTCTCATAAATATCGCCGCCTTTATCGCCCCGATAAATAAAAAGGGTATTCCCGTCAGGTTTAATACCTGCCGTTGCTTCGTGGGTTTTGGTATTGATTCGGCCATCAATAGGTTCGGCAGTACTCCAGCGGTCACCAACCTTTCGTGTAATAAAAATATTCTCAAAATATTTATGATCGTTCTTATCGGTTCTTGGCCGGCGACCAATAGGTCTGCGGCTTGTAAAATACATGGTTTTGCCATCAGGTGAAAGCACCGGGCTGTAGTCATCGTACTCTGAATTTACAGTGCTTCCCATATTGTCAATAAAAACACGCAGGGGTTCCTTAATCAATTGTTTGGCATGATTACATTCGGCAATTCTCCGGTCAATGGATGCCCTTTGCTGTATGGCTTCCTGCGGAGTTAGCGACTGCCTGTAAAATGTATATTGCTCAATAGCTTCATCAAACCGGTAATTCTGCTGATATGCCATACCCAAAAGATAATATATTCGTAAAGTGGCTACATTGAGTTCAACTGCTCTTTCGAGATAGGAAATGGCTTGATCTTTACGGGTAGTTTTCAGATAACACTCTCCAATGCGCATATTTAGTAATGCATTATCAGGGTTGAAATCATAGGCCTTCAGGTACAACTCCAGTGCCTGGTCAATATTTCCTCCGCCCTGTTCAAACAAACGATCGCCATCGCGCACATTCCGCCTGGCTTCACGCAGTGCTTTGCGATCATCAGGAAAATGAGTGCGATTAAACTCCTTATTTTGCGAAACACTTTCAAGGGGTAATATAATTATTAAGAAAAAGAAAAAAACCATTTTAGATCCCGTAACCCGTTTTAAATTTTCCTTAACACAAGGAAAATTAATATGAAATATTTTTTTTATACCTGACATATTATTGTTTTTTAAAATCAAATCTTAAACTTACGAACGATTTTTTATCAAGATCGGTACCCTTGTCATTACAGGTATTCTTCTGCTTCAATAAGACCCAGGCTTACCGCCTTCTCCCAGTCCAGTTTTGCACCTTTCGGATCACGCAGCATTTCCCGGGCAATGCCCCTGTTAAGCCATGCGGGAGCATATTCGGGATTCAGTCTTATTGCAAGTGTGAAATCATCTTCTGCCGCCTGATAGTCTTCTGTTCTGTATCTGATAAGTCCTCTTGTAGTTAAAGCGATATAATTATCAGGACTTTTTTCTAATACCTTTCCAACATCTTCCATAGCTATATCATACCATCCGAGCTTCATATTTGCGATAGCCCTGTTATTGAGTGCTTTTTCATAACCTGGCATTATATTGATAGCAGTAGTAAAAAATTCATGCGCCTGACTGTATTGCTGCATGCTTAACCTTACACTTCCAAGATTGTTGTATGCATGAGCCATTCCGGGATCAAGAAATACAGCCTGCTGATAATCAGCTATTGCAGCCTGCAAGTCACCTTTTAGTTTTCTTACACTTCCCCTGTCATGGTAAGCTTGTGCAAAATCAGCCTTTATATTGATAGCAGTTGTAAAATCATCAATTGCTTCGTCGTATTTTCCTTCTTGTATAAATAATACCCCTCTGTAATAATAAGCAAAATACAACCTGTCGTTACTTTCAATAGCTCCGTTAAAATCTTTGATGGCGGCTTGCGTATCACCTTGTGCCATCCTGGCCTTCCCCCTGGCAAAATGGGCCATAGCAAAATCAGGCATGGCTTCAAGGGCAATTTTATAATCTTCCATTGCTCCCTCATAATCATCCATTTCAGCCTTAACAACTCCTCTGTTATAATAGGCTTTTACAAAATTTGGTCTTAGAGAAATCGCTTCATTGAACTTTTGCATACTCTCTGTAAATTTCGATTCGTTATACTGAGAGATACCTTCATTATAAGCTTTTTCTGCGAGCATCATATTCCGGTTCCCGACACGAACTGTATCTGCAACCTGTGATTTTACTATACCGGCGAACAGGCATACAAACAGCAATAAAATAAAATGGGTCTTCATTATTGATAATGGATTTAGGAAATGATTAATCAAAACACAACTTAACATTAGAATCCTTTAAGAAATTGTGCAAAAACAGATAACTGAATAAAAGGAATAGCGTATTATTTTGAGCGCAAATTAATAAAAAATATGGAACAAAATGTCAGGTTTTACCGCAAAGAATGAAGAAAAACTAACAACAAACATATTGAAACCCTTTACATGGTTTACTTATACTGTTGATAAGAGTTTTCAACACTGTATTATTTAATTCTCTTTTTTTATAAATAACCATACCGAAACTTTTTCCCTAATGACTAAATTTGCCTGAAATCAAAAAGAAATCAGCTTTTCAACTATGAGTTTTTCTTTCCTTGTCCGGGAGTACATTAATTGGCTTTATCATTCTAAAACACGACATGGGGTTCACAGTCCTTTTGTATACCGTTTTATTGACGAATGTCTTTATAAAAAAACAGATACAAAGCCCCTGGCAGGCATTCTGGAACAAAGGAAAAAACTATCAAAAGACAAAAGTATTCTCAAATACAAAGACCCGGGAGCGGGCAGCAAAACAAAAAATAATATTCATAAAAAGAGTATTGAAGTTAGCGTAAGCAGGCTTGCACGTTATTCTATGCAGGAGAAGCGCTTTATTCTTTTGTTTTACAGAATGATACAATATTTTAATTACCAAACCATACTTGAACTGGGTACCAGTTTGGGTGTAACTGCCGCATGCATGAGTAGGGCAAATCCCGCTATTCATATTGATACTATTGAAGGGGCAAAACCTGTTGCCGATATTGCAAAGAATTTATTTAATAATACAGACGTGAATAATATTTTTCTTCATGAAGGTTTTTTTGATGAGATTCTTACCGGTGTTATTCAAAATAAGGTATATGATATGATTTACATTGATGGTAATCACAAAGGAGAAAAGCTATTACACTACTTTCACACCCTGACAAAACATATAAACCCAAATGGTGTTATTATCGTGGATGATATCAGATGGTCCGCTTCTATGCTCAAAGCATGGTACGAAATTCAGAAACATCAAAAGACAAGGGTGACAATTGATCTGTTTAAACTCGGACTGGTTTTTTTTGATGACAGGCTAAGCAGGGAGAATTTCTTAATCAGGTTTTAGAAATATTTGCATGTGTTATTTATTATCTTTGTCGGACTATAAAAATTAACAGAATGGAAAAACAAGAATTGATCAGGTTAGAAAAGCTTTCCAAGCATTATAAAGTGGGCAGTGAGATTGTACGTGCCCTTGAAACGGTATCTATCTCAATGTACAAAAATGAATACATTGCACTTATGGGTCCTTCGGGTTCCGGGAAATCTACCCTGATGAATATTCTTGGTTGCCTGGATACACCAACGTCTGGCAGTTATTTTCTTAATGCCAATGATGTAAGTAAACTGGTTGATAACCAGCTTGCTGAAATAAGAAATAAAGAAATTGGCTTCGTGTTTCAAACATTTAATCTTTTACCGCGTTCTACAGCACTTGATAATGTTGCGTTGCCCCTGATCTATTCAGGTATAAGCAAAGCAGAACGTGAAAAAAGAGCGCTGATGGTACTGGATCAGGTGGGGTTATCAGATCGTGTTCATCACAAACCCAATGAATTATCTGGTGGACAACGGCAAAGAGTAGCGGTGGCAAGGGCATTGGTGAACAACCCGTCCATTATACTTGCCGATGAGCCCACGGGTAACCTTGACTCCAAGACTTCTATCGAGATCATGGGCTTGTTTCAGGAGATCCATGAAGCAGGAAATACCATTATCGTGGTAACCCATGAAGAAGATATTGCTCTGCATGCGCATCGAGTTATCAAGCTTTGGGATGGTGAAATTGAATCAGATAAGAACAATGCCAATCCCAAAAAAGTAGTTGCGGAAATGGAAGCATCCGGTGATTAATATATGAATTTGTCTTTGATCTGCCACCAGCCTGCTTTTCTGCACAAAATGGAAAATTTATCGGTTAAAAAAAATATGGAAAGCTGGAAAATTTATACAAAAACAGGAGATAAAGGTGAAACTTCTCTTATTGGTGGCAAACGGGTTCCCAAAAATCATATACGCATTGAAGCATATGGCACTGTTGATGAACTCAATTCATTTGTGGGCATCATCAGAGATCATGACATAAAAACTCACCATAAAAAAGTTTTACACGAAATTCAGGAGGGCCTTTTTATTACAGAATCTTTGCTTGCATTAGATGAAACCAACAAGCAAATAAAATTACCCTGCCTTAAAGATAGTGATATCGAACTGCTCGAGAGTGAGATTGATAAAATGAACGAAGATTTACCCGAATTGAGCAACTTTATTTTACCCGGTGGAAACATGGAATCTTCTTATGCACATGTTGCGCGCACTGTATGTCGCAGAGCAGAACGTATTGTTATTGAACTGGCCGAAAAAACAGAGGTGCCGGAAATTATTTTAAGATACCTGAATCGTTTATCAGATTATTTCTTTGTACTGGCACGAAAACTGGCCCATGAAAAAGGGGCAAAAGATATCATCTGGA
>SLOJ01000119.1 GCA_007132585.1 Bacteroidales bacterium
GTAATTTAGTCTATAGGCAAATGAAAGCACTTCATCAACAAGGGTAAAATACTGCCTGTGTGTTGCAGAAATTTTTGTAAATCCAAAGTTTTCATTTCCAAGAAAAGATGGTGAAAGAAACAATACCACTTCCGACCACATTCCTTTCATGGGATTGGGTTCGTTGTCGCGCGTATCATAAACCAAACCCAGTTTAACATTATTTGACCAGCCACCGTCTCTTTCATCCTCACTGATAAGACCCCATTCAATATATTTATCATATAAACCGGGAACATCATCCGGTAGCTTATTTTCCTCATCCTGGCCTTCGTTAAGCGCATCAATATCCACAGCAGCAACATTGTTTCTTAATATACCAAAACCCGCAACCCAGCGAAGCTTTTTGCCTAACAGAGCTCCCTGAAAATCTGTGGTAAACCTGAACATTTGGCGCTCATGACGGTAAAACATTCTTGACACATAATCAGCATGGTCCGAATCTTCCCATTGAGCATTGTAAACTGCATTATAGCCGTTAAATCCATAAAAATCGAGGGCTTTTTCAGTAAAATAGCTCAGGTCGGAAGTAACCCTGATGTTTGGTATCAGAAATTCAGAATCATAAAACAATCTGTTTATTCCGCTACCCTTTGTATATCTCGATATTTCAGCATATATGGAATGCATGTATTTCGGGTAAGAACTGCCATCTCCAAAGTAATAAAGATTTACCAGACCACCATACTGAAATCCAAGGTCAGTATTGTAAGATATTGCAGGTAAGGCTCCGAATGTCCAGCCTGTTTTTACTTTATCTGTTGATAGTGTATCAGTTCCGGCAAATACTCCGGATGCTGATAAAAAAATCAAGACTGCACATAGCAATGCGCTGCAAATAGTTCTTTTTATCTTCATAGCTTATGATTTTTTGGTTGCTAAAGATAAATCATTTGTATATTATATTCATAATTTTTTTATGCATACAGGCATATTTCAAATATCCGATATTAATCAAAACTGATTACAAATCAACCCTGAAACTTATCTTGAATATTTCATGAATAAGTAATATCTTGCTGAGAAAAAGAAATGCATGCAATCGCAGGAAGAATCCAAAAGTATATTATTTAAGTTGGTCAATGCTTCAGCAGGTTCATACAAGCAATTTCAGATTACTTTCTGGGCACAGTTTGTACTTGGTTTTCTGTATTCATTCGGATATTTTGATTCAAAAATTGCAGGTTTTGTTTTGGGTTTCCTTATACCCTCAATTTGGGTGGTACTTACCTATCGATATGTAAAAGCAAAAGCCAAAAAAAACATCAAGCTACCTTTTCCAAAATGGATGCAAAAAGATCCTGGAAATACTCTGGTAGTATTTTTTGATATTTTTTTTCTGGCCCTGATATGGACAATTATACTTTCAGGCTTGTATGAAGCAAGATGGGTAAAAGTAATTTTTACGATGATTTTCCCTATTCTTACCCTTTCTATGCTGCGCAATCTTGTTATTTACCCTTTTGCTAAAAATGATGATGAAAGCCGGGAATAAGATACAAATGATAACAATGCCGCAGGTTAAACATATGCAACCATTGCGATAATTGAATTTATAATCATTCTGGATGCTTTTTTGTGCTGAATATCATATTTTTTTACGACTTTTGAATATTCAGAATATATCTTACATGCTTTGATATTAAAAAGAAAAACAATTATGGAAATTGAAAGAATCTTTAACCGTTTTTGGGTACCTTACTCTACACAAAATCCTTCAGCAAAAAGAATTTATGACTTGTTTACCAACCAGGGAGAAAAGGTTGTACATGACCATATTGCATTACGCACATTCAATGATCCCCGTATGAATATTGATGTAATTGCAAAAGTCTTTACAGATAATGGTTATGAAGCAAAAGGAGAATATAAGTTCGAGGCCAAAAAAGTTTTTGGAAGGCATTTTGAACACAAAACTGATCCCGATGCTCCCAAAGCTTTTATCAGTGAATTATTGATTGACCAATTCAGTGATTATCTGCAGTCAACAATATATGACTATATCAACGCATTGAATAAAGATGTTTATCTGGATCCCGAACTGGTATATAAAGGTAGTATCTGGGGTAAAATTCCTTTTAAAACATATAATAAACTGCGTGAAGAATCAGAATACGCTGCATGGCTATTGGTGTATGGCTTCAGAGCAAATCACTTTGCCATAAAAGTAAACAAACTTAAAGATTTTAATACGTTGCAGGCAGTAAATGCATTTGTAAAAAGTAATGGCTATCTCATGAACACTGCTGCAGGTGAAATATATGGTACTCCTGAAGAATTACTCGAACAATCGGCCACAAAAGCAGAAATTATGCCTTTTGATTTTACTGATGGCGTTTATGAAATTCCATCATGCTTTTATGAATTCACCCTGCGCTATAATGATGAAAATGGAAAACAATATTCAGGTTTTATTGCTGCAAATGCTGATAAAATTTTCGAGAGTACCAATTATTATAAGAAGCAGGCTGATATGATGTAAGGAAGTTGATGGTTTATGGTTTATGGTTTATAGTTCAATTAACTTTGTATCAAATAATCATATGGATTCCTACTATACCAGTCCTGAACTGGAAGCATTGAAAAAGCAACTGGAGGGTGATCTTTTTTCCGATATAAAATCAAGGCTGTTACACGCAACAGATGCTTCTGTTTATCGTGAAGTTCCACTTGCTGTAGCAAGACCCAAAAGTGAGAATGACATCCGCCTGCTTGTTAAGTTTGCAGCAAATAATAACATACCCCTTGTGCCCCGAACTGCGGGTACTTCTCTTGCAGGGCAGGTTGTAGGCCATGGAATTATTGTTGATTTTTCGAAGTACATGAACCGGATCCTGGAATTCAATCCTGAAGAAAAATGGGTAAAAGTACAACCAGGTGTAATTCTTGACGAACTCAACGCATTTCTTAAACCCCACGGACTGTTTTTTGGCCCTGAAACTTCAACATCAAATCGCTGCATGATTGCAGGAATGGTGGCAAACAACTCATGTGGTGCTCATTCATTGATATACGGAAGTACCAGAGACCATACCATTGAATTGAAAAGCATTTTGAGTGATGGAAGCGATGCTGTTTTTGGGCCTATCAATCCTGAACAATTTCGAAAAAAATGTGTAGGAAAATCTCTCGAAAGTAAAATTTATCAAAATATATTTCAGGTTCTTTCTGATAAATGCATACAAACCGAAATAGAAGCACAATACCCTGACAAGAAAATTCATCGCCGAAATACAGGATATGCTTTGGATCTGTTGCTTGAAAGCAATATTTTTACCAATAACCGGGAGAATTTTAATTTTTGTAAGCTTTTGGCAGGCAGTGAGGGAAGTTTAGCCATATTTACAGAAATTAAACTGAACCTGGTAAACTTACCGCCTGAAAACACTACACTGGTTTGTGTGCATGTCAGTTCTATCGAAGAAGCACTTCAGGCAAACCTTGTTGCCTTATCTCATAACCCTGTTGCGGTTGAATTAATTGATCGTGTAATTCTTGATTGTACGAAAACCAATCTTTCTCTCGCACCCAATCGCTTTTTTATCAATGGTGATCCTGATGCTATTCTGGTAGTTGAATTTGCAGAATATTCAATGGCTGAAGCTGATACAAAAGTTTCTGAAATGATCAGCAATATGCAGCAAAAAGGATTAGGATATCATTACCCCGTGCTGAAAGGAGCAAATATTGGCAAAGTATGGGCTTTGCGCAAAGCAGGGTTGGGCTTACTAAGTAATGTTCCTGGAGATGCCAAACCGGTAGCAGTCATTGAAGATACAGCAATCCATACCGATGTATTACCCGATTTTGTTGCCGATCTCAAAGTTATTCTTGATGCTATGAATTTGCAGTGTGTTTACTATGCACACATTGGAACAGGTGAAATACATCTGCGGCCCGTTTTAAACCTTAAAAATAAAGCAGATGTTGAGCGTTTTTTTCAAATAGCACATGAAACGGCAAAGCTGGTAAAGAAATATAAAGGTTCTTTAAGTGGTGAACATGGTGACGGAAGGCTTCGCGGTGAATTCATACCGCTTATGCTTGGCAATACCATTTACGATATACTGAAAGAAGTAAAAAATACCTGGGATCCTGCTAATATCTTAAATCCGGGAAAAATTGTGGACACTCCATCCATGAAAACATCATTACGTTACACTCCGGGGCCACCGGTACCACAGGTAAATACGTATTTTCGCTATCCCGAAGCAGGTGGTTTTTTGCGTGCCGTTGAAAAATGCAATGGCTCAGGTGACTGTCGTAAACCATATATTTTTAAAGGGGTAATGTGCCCATCTTATCACGCAACATCTGAAGAACAAGATACAACGAGGGCCAGGGCAAATATACTGAGAGAGTTTGTATCCAACTCTCCCAAAAAGAATCCGTTTAACCATATTGAAATAAAAGAAATACTCGATTTGTGCCTTTCATGTAAAGGATGTAAATCAGAATGCCCTTCAAATGTGGATATGGGGAAATACAAGGCTGAGTTTCTGCAGCAATTTTATGATGTAAATGGTACACCCTTCCGCTCGAAACTGATTGCAGGTTATAGTTCTTTAAATCAACTGGCCAGTACTGTTCCATCTTTATATAATTACTTTTCGCAGTCATCAGTTTTTGCGCCATTGATAAAAAGATTTTCGGGTTTTGCCCGTGAAAGAAGCTTGCCAAAACTCCATAAGAAAACCCTGAAAAACTGGGCTGGTAAAAACCTTGACAGACTCAACCAAAGCGCCGATCCTGACAAAAAAGTCGTGTTGTTTTGCGATGAGTTTACCAATTATAACGATGCCCAAACTGGTATTAATACTTGTTATTTGCTCAATCGACTTGGATATTACATCGAAATGCCTCAAGTTGCTGAAAGCGGAAGAGCTGCAATTTCAAAGGGATTATTGAAAAAAGCAAAGAAATATGCCGACAGAAATATTGGTGTTTTATATCAATGGACCAAAAAAAATATTCCTGTTATCGGAATAGAACCTTCTGCCATACTCACCCTCAGAGATGAATACATTGACCTTTGCAGCGATGAAAACATAGAGAATGCGAAAAAACTTGGTCAGAATGCATACATTCTTGATGAATTCATCTGCCATCAATATGAAAAAGGATTCATTGATCCTGATCTTTTTTCCGGTAAAAAGCAAAAGATATATCTTCACGGGCACTGTCATCAAAAAGCCCTTTCTTCAATAGATTTCACAAAAAAAATGCTTTCTATTCCGAAAGGATATGAAGTAAAGGAGATTGAATGCGGTTGCTGTGGAATGGCCGGGTCATTTGGATATGAGAAAGAGCATTATGAACTAAGTATGGCCATTGGCGAACTAAAATTATTTCCAGCCGTTAGAGCAGCCAAAGAGAACGACTTGATATCTGCCCCGGGCACAAGTTGCCGCCATCAGATACTTGACGGCACGGGGAAGTTTGCTTTTCACCCGGCAGATATTTTGTGGAATGCTATAAAAAAGTAAAACTATTACAAAATCATAAACACCCTTAAAAATTTGATATTCTGCATTTTTTGAAGTAATTTCGTATTTATTAATTAATAGGGGCTGTTTCTATTGTAAAAATAGTAAGCCCCTGAATTTTTAAAACCCAATAAACCTTTTTTATGAGTAAAGAAAAAGTTATTTCATTAACCTACGAGTTGCGCTCAGGAAGTGCTGAAGGCGAAGTAATTGAAACCGCAGGAAAAGACAATCCTGCAGAATTTCTTTTTGGAGCAGGCAATCTGATCCCGGAGTTTGAAGATCAGATACGGGATCTTAATCCGGGTGAGAATTTCGAGTTTACTATTGAAACCGATAAGGCCTACGGCCCCACCAACCCTTCTGCAGTTGTAAATTTGCCGAGAAATATTTTTACCATTGACGGTAAAGAAGCAGAAGACCTTCTGCACGTTGGAAATATAGTACCTATGCGTAATGATCAGGGCGAGCCTCTTCAGGGAAAAATACTGGAAATAGAAGATGAAACTGTAAAAATGGATTTCAATCATCCACTTGCAGGACAGGACTTGCATTTTAAGGGAGAAGTAGTTACCTCACGCGATGCCAGCCCCGAAGAAGTTTCACACGGACATTTGCACACCGGAAAAGATGGGCACTAACTAATATTCTTATATTTTAATTATAAGACAAATAATTGCAATCTTTTTTTCGACTATCATTTTTTTTCTGTTATACTTGTTGATTAAAGAATTCAATTAACTTTGTTGTGATCAAATCATTATTTATTTTTTAAAAATTATCATGAATAACGGAAAAGTAAAGTTTTTTAATGAAACCAAAGGATTTGGTTTTATTCAGGAAGATGAAACGGACAAAGAATATTTTGTGCACGTTTCAGGCCTTATAGATGAAATCAGAGAAAATGACGAAGTCACATTTGATCTCAAAGAAGGCAAAAAAGGATTAAATGCAGTGAATGTTAAGCTGGCGTAAAACCCAAAACATACATGTCACATTTATGAATTAAAAAAGCCTTACAAATTGTAAGGCTTTTTTTTATATTAATTTCTTTTCAAACTACATTATATTTGCAGGTATGGATGTAAAACAAAAAACAATTAAGGAGCAGGGGTTTCAAATTTTTGTTAATATATATCTGCCTGAAAAACCTCCCAAAGCCATTGTACAGATTAACCATGGTGTAGCAGAGCATAGCAAACGCTATAACGATTTTGCTGAATTTCTTTGCAGCAAGGGATACGCTGTTTATACACATGATCACCCTGCACACGGACAATCATTAATGCCTGATAACCAACCAGGCCATTTACCCTGGCAAAATGGATGGGATTTGATGTTAAATGTTATTCACTCCATAAATAAAAACATAAGAAAAAAACATCCTCAGTTGCCTGTTTTTATTTTAGGACATAGCATGGGATCATTACTTACAAGATACTATAATGCAACATACCCAATGTATTTTAAGGGAATGGTACTTTCAGGAACAACGGAACCCAACCCTGTTACTTTAAAGAGTGCTTTGTTTTTTATCAGGTTGAATCGCTTATTAAGAAAACAGGAATACAGGAATAAGTTACTAAATGATGCATTTTTTAAAGGTTTTAACCGTTCAATACCTAACCCCAAAACCGACTTTGACTGGCTTAGCACAAACCCAGCCGAGGTTGAAAAGTATGTAAATGATCCCCTTTGCGGTTTTCCTCTTTCACTTGGATTTCTGAAAAATGTTTTCCAGGGTTCGCTGCAAATGCTAAAGGCTGAGAAAAATCTCAGATTCAGAAAAAACTTCTCGACCCTCATAATTTCAGGAAAAGATGATCCGGTAGGGAACTTTGGAAAACACCCCAAATCAGTTGAACAGAAATATATACAGCAAGGTTTCTACAGAACCCGAATCAACCTTTTGGATGGACGCCATGAATTGCTTAATGAAACAGATGAAATAAAAACAAAAACTTACAGGATCATTGAAAACTTCATGGAAAGTAAATTGATGGGGAACTTCTGAAAGTGCCGCTAAATCCCTATAAACCAAAATTTTGTTAAAAGAAGACACAATCTATTCAGGTTCTGTTTGAATGTATTATTTTCGGGAAATCATAAACATTTCCAATGTGAAATAGTTTAGTCAATAATAAAAGTCAAACATTCAAACACATAATCAATACTTCCCTGAAATGAAAAAGTATTCATCAGTTAAACCGGCAATGCTAATTATGATTTTTCTTTTTGCCGGTGTTCTTTCCTGTTGTCAATCAACCACAAATCCTCCCATCGATATTTCAAATATGAATACGAATGTTGCTCCAGGTGATGACTTTTACCATTATGTAAATGGTGGATGGCTTCAGAAGAACCCAATACCTGAAGAATACAGCAGATATGGTTCTTTTGAACAACTTGCCGAAGAGAATGAAGAAAAATTGTTTGCTCTTTTGAAAGAAATACATAATGACCACAATGCACAACATGGAAGTAACAGACAAAAGATTCGAGACTTTTATAATAGTGCAATGGATACTGTAACGCAAACAGAATTAGGTACTAAACCCATCAAATTCCTGTTCGAAAAGGTTGAAAATATTACTAATTTAAAAGAACTGACAGAAAATATTGCTGATTTGCAGCAAATAGGAATCAATGCATTATTCAGACTGTATGCAGGACAAGACAGGAAAAATACTGAAGTGATGATTGCAAACATTATGCAGGGAGGATTGGGAATGTCTGATCGCGATTATTATTTAAATCAGGATTTCCGAAGTGTTGAAATCAGAAACAACTATGAATTATTTATTGAAAAAATATTCATCCTTGCAGGCCATTCTAAAAGAGAAGCACGCCTGGCACGCAGAAGGATCATGGAAATTGAAACCAGTATGGCCGAAGCATCGATGACAAGACTTGAGAGGCGTGATCCCTATGCAACATATAATAAAATGACTGTAAGTAAGTTGCAGGATAAAATGCCACTGTTTGACTGGAATTCGTACCTTTCAAAGAGAAATATTAATATTGTTGAGTTAAACGTAGGCCAACCTGTATTTTTCGAAAATGTCAATTTTCTGCTTGAGCAAAAGCCTCTGGAATACTGGAAAACATATCTTAAATGGAATGTTCTTCGGTCAACATCTCAATATATTGGCAAAGATTTTGAAGATGCACATTTTGAATTTTACAGTAGGGTAATGACCGGTAGCGAGAAACAAAGAGAGCGCTGGAAACGGGCACTTTCAACCCTGAATTCAGCAATGGGAGAAGCTGTAGGACAGGAATATGTAACACTTCATTTTCCACCGGAATCGAAAGAAAGAATGATTGACCTGGTTGAACATTTACGAAAAGCGTTCAGTCAGAGAATTGAACAACTAGAGTGGATGAGTGAAGATACCAAGGCTGAAGCCTTTGCTAAACTAGAAATTATGAATGTTAAGATCGGTTATCCCGATAAATGGACTGATTATACTGAACTGGAGATCAAAGATCAGCCATTTGTACTGAATTATCTTTCAGCACGCAAATTCAATATTGAACAAAATATAGCTGAAATCGGACAACCCGTTGATCGCGACAAATGGTTCATGAGCCCGCAAACAGTTAATGCTTATTATAGCCCTACGATGAATGAAATCGTATTCCCTGCTGCCATACTCCAGCCACCTTTTTTCTACCCCCATGGAGATGATGCAGTCAATTTCGGAGCCATTGGAATGGTTATCGGTCACGAAATGACCCATGGATTTGATGACCAGGGAAGACGTTATGCCAGGGATGGAAACCTGCGTGACTGGTGGACAGATGAAGACAGCCGCAGATTTGAGGAACGTACAGAAGTACTCGTAGAACAATATAGCAATTATATTCTACTTGATTCACTTACGATCAATGGCCGTTTAAGCCTTGGAGAAAACATTGCTGATCTAGGAGGACTTACAATCGCTTATCAGGCTTTACAAAACAAGCTCAATGAAGATGGGAGACCGGCTGATATAGAAGGATTCAGCCCTGAACAAAGATTCTTTATTTCTTATGCCCAGGTCTGGCGAAACCATGTGCGCGATCAAAGAATGATGCAACAATTGAATGAAGGACCCCACTCACCGCGTGAAGCCAGAGTTAATGGTATTGTTTACAATATGGAGGCGTTTTATAAGGCGTTTGATATTACAAAAGAAAAATCAGCGCGCTTCATTCCACAAGAAGCAAGAGCAGAAATCTGGTAATACAAACCTCCCGGTAATTCATGAAAATCATTACGAGAATATGCAGGCAACTGGGATAAAAAAAGGCCACTCACTTAGTAGGAATGGCCTGTTTTTATCGAGTGATAAAGATTTCGTTTATTTTTTAATTTTATCCACAACCGCTTTAAAGGCTTCGGGATGGTTCATAGCCAAATCAGCAAGAACCTTGCGATTGATCTGGATATCCTTTTTTGATAATTCACCCATAAATTTTGAATAACTCATACCCTCATTGCGTACAGCAGCATTAATACGCATGATCCAGAGTTTTCTGAAATTTCTTTTTTTGGTTCGCCTGTCACGATATGCATAAGTTTGACCTTTTTCCCAGGTATTCTTTGCTACGGTCCAAACATTTTTTCTTGCACCAAAGTATCCTTTGGAGAGTTTGAAGATTTTTTTTCTTCTGCGTCGCGATGCAACATTGTTAATTGATCTTGCCATTTTTTAAATTTTGTTTTCGTTTAGCGCTTTCCATCTGAGGAAAGACTTTTCGGGCTAAACAAAGGTTTTACATAAATTATTTATCAATTCTTTTACAGGCAAAGCATTGCCTTTACATTGTTTTCATCTGCTTTATGAATCAATGCAGTTTTTGTAAGATTTCTCTTTCTCTTTTTTGATTTTTTTGTAAGGATATGACTTTTATACGCATGCTTACGTTTAATTTTACCGGAAGCGGTAAGAGCAAACCGCTTTTTAGCACCGGATTTTGTTTTCATTTTAGGCATTTTAATTCAATTTACGGGTTTTTATAACAAACGAAATTTTTACTTTTTCTTTTTAGGAGCAATGAGCATAATCATCCTTTTACCTTCAAGTTTTGGAAGTTGTTCAACTTTACCAATTTCTTCCAGCTCCTGCGCAAACCTGAGCAGTATTACTTCCCCCTTCTCTTTGTATATAATTGATCTTCCTTTGAAAAAGACATATACTTTAATTTTGGCACCTTCTTCAAGGAATTTTTGAGCATGCTTCAGTTTAAAGTTAAAGTCATGCTCATCGGTATTGGGTCCCAATCGGATTTCTTTAACTACAACTTTTGCAGCGTGTGCCTTTATGTCTTTTTGCTTTTTTTTCTGATCGTAAAGAAACTTTTTGTATTCCAGAATCTTACACACGGGTGGATTGGCAGTGGGAGCAATTTCCACAAGATCAAGTCCTTGTTCTTCGGCAAGTGCCAATGCCTCCTTCAACTGCATAATTGTCGGTTCAACATTTTCTCCTACAACCCTAACAACGGGTGCCTGGATTTTTTCATTTATCTTATGCGGGTCTTCCGGTTTTACAAAACCTCTTCTGGGTCTTGGTCTAAAAGGTGTAGCTATACTTTGTTCCTCCTTTATTTTGTTAATAGATATATATTAATTCAAACTTTATTTATTTTTTTTTTCAAATAAACACAAAAATATCAGAACTCGGTCATTTCTTTAATTTCATCTTCAACCAATTTGATAAAATCATCAGGAGTAAAAGTGCCTAAATCACCTTTTCCATGTTTTCTGACAGACAAAGTTCCTTCATTTTCTTCCTTCTCACCCACAATAATCATGTACGGAATCTTACGTGTTTCGGCATCTCTGATCTTTTTGCCGGTTTTTTCACTACGCTCATCAATAAGGGTGCGAATTTCGGAATTATTTAGCAAATTTAAAACTTTTTTTGCATAATTCTCATACTTCTCACTGATTGGCAATACGATAGCCTGCTCAGGAGTGAGCCACAGCGGGAAATTCCCGGCACAATGTTCAATAAGAACAGCCACAAAACGTTCCATGGACCCAAACGGTGCACGGTGAATCATTACCGGGCGGTGTTTCTGGTTGTCAGCACCGGTATATTCCAGTTCAAAACGATCGGGCAGATTATAATCCACCTGTATAGTTCCCAACTGCCATCTGCGTCCCAAAGCATCTTTTACCATAAAATCCAGTTTAGGGCCGTAGAATGCTGCTTCGCCGGTTTCCACCTCTGCGTCAATACCTTTTTCCTCAACCGCTTCGATAATTGCTTTTTCGGCCTTCTCCCAGTTCTCGTCGGTACCTATATATTTCTCTTTATTATCAGGATCACGCAAAGAGATTTGCACACCATAATCTTTAAAGTCAAGTGCATTAAAAATGTACAGGATGATATCCATTACTTTGAGAAACTCTTCCTTTACCTGATCGGGTCGGCAGAAAATATGGGCATCATCTTGAGTAAATCCTCTTACCCTGGTAAGACCATGCAGCTCACCGCTTTGTTCGTAACGGTAAACCGTTCCGAATTCGGCCATTCTTACGGGTAGATCCTTATAAGAGTATTGTCTGGTTTTATAAATTTCGCAATGATGCGGGCAGTTCATAGGTTTTAACAGGAACTCCTCTCCTTCTGCAGGAGTTTGAATAGGCTGAAAAGAATCCTTCCCGTACTTTTCGTAATGACCGCTGATCACGTAAAGGGTCTTATTTCCTATATGGGGTGTAATGACAGGTAAATATCCGGCTTTACGTTGCACATTTTTCAAAAACTTCTCAAGGTTCTCTCTTAACTGAGCACCTTTGGGCAGCCACAAAGGAAGTCCCTGACCCACATTTTGTGAAAAAGCAAAAAGCTCCATCTCGCGTCCGATCTTTCTGTGGTCGCGTTTTTTGGCTTCTTCAAGCATTTCAAGATATTCGGTAAGTTGCTTTTGCTTAGGGAATGTTATGCCATAAACCCTGGTAAGTTGTTTCCGGCTTTCATCGCCACGCCAATAGGCGCCGGCTATGCTGAGTAATTTTACTGCTTTGATAGGGCTGGTATCCATAAGATGGGGTCCCCGGCAAAGGTCAGTAAAATTTCCTGATTCGTACAAACTGATGGTACCGTCTTCCAGATCCTGAAGGAGGTCTACTTTATACTCATCGCCTTTTTTACTGTAAAAATCCAAAGCTTCCTGCTTGGGAATTTCCTTCCTTACAAATTCCTGCTTCTGTCGGGCAAGTTCAAGCATTTTCTGCTCAATCTTTTCGAAATCGTTGCTGGAAATGGTTCGATCTCCCAGGTCTATATCATAGTAAAATCCATTCTCCACATCAGGACCAATTCCGAATTTGGTTCCCGGATACAATGTTTCAATGGCTTCTGCCATAAGATGAGCCGATGAGTGCCACATAGTTGCTTTACCATCTTTGTCATCCCAGGTGTTAAGTTTTATCTTTGCATCTTCATTTATGGGACGGTGAAGGTCCCATACATCACCATTTACATTAATGGAAAGTACATTTCGTGCAAGTCCCTCGCTTATGCTCTTTGCTATTTCAATACCGGTAACCCCTTTGGGGAATTCTTTAACCGAGTTATCCGGAAGAGTTATCTTGATCATATGATTTCCTTAGAATTTTAAGGGTGCAAAGGTACAAAAATTTATGCTCTTTACTCCTGATTCGATGGAAAATAAAGATTTTTTAATGCATGGAATTAATCTTTTACCAATATCCAAGGTTCATGGAAATAAAACATCATGCAGAAAACCTTTATCAAGTCATAGGAATCACATTCTCTTGATCAAACGCAGATTATGAGAGTATTTTTTAATATCGGTATTGAAAATACCCTGGTGGTCAATTTTGTCAATTCTTACTTTCTGGTGGGCATGCAGGATATGTTCGCTGTCGAGCAGGATTCCTACGTGGTTGATAATTTCTTCTTCATTATCAAAAAATAACAGATCTCCGGGTAGTGCTTCATGGATCAGATTTATGATCTCACCTTGAGTGGCTTGTTGTGAAGCGTCCCTGAAAATGGATTTTCCTGCAATCTTATAAACCAATTGAGTTAAACCGGAACAATCAATCCCCAGAGCTGACCTGCCTCCCCATAAATACGGGCAGTGTAAAAACATCATTGCACTGTTTACCAGCAGATCACGATCAAAATCTTTGACCTGGTTCATGCCGCCATGGTATACAAATTCATCACCCAGAAGTTTAAAATGTCCTTCATCACAATTATAGAAGGAACTACCACCCGTTACAAGGAAGCTTGCATTTTTTGATTTGTTTTCAAGAACCTGCACAAGGTCGGTATTCACCCATTTTGTTGCATTATCCAGATTTTCAAAATCATCATCAGAGAGAACAGTGATCTGTCCCTGTGATATCCAGCCTGAATAATTATCATGCAGAAGTCTTACAGACAACCATTTTTCTTTGGTTTCGAGAATTTCTGCCAATTCTCCGAAAAGCATCTGTGATACCATTTCGCTTCTGTCGTCGGGAGACAATCGCACGGGTGCCACGGCGATCAAACATATACCATACTTCATAATCCTATATTTAAAGAGTAAAAATATACAAAAAGTGTCTATAATCCTTGGAAAATAGGTTTATTTTTGCCAAATTACAGATTACTCCCATATCAGAATGATAAATATTAAAGAGCATTTTAAGCTTACAGCCATTTATACGTTTTTTGCAACGTTTCCTGCTCTGTTGCAACTGATTGTATATCCTGTAATTGAAGGAGAAAACCGTTTGGGTGCTGAAGATTTTGGTTACCTTGCCATTGTAGAGGTAATTATTTCACTGGTATTTACAATCAGTGTTTTTGGCACTGCCAATGGTCTGGCCAGGCTTTACTATGACAA
>SLOJ01000253.1 GCA_007132585.1 Bacteroidales bacterium
AAATCTTAATTTATATAGCAATCCGGTATGTTTTTTGTACGTTTTTAACGATAAATTTAAATAAAACTTTGTATTTTAGTAAAATGCATAAGAACCAAAACAAATAAGGTTTATGTAATTATTAGATTTCTTTGCATTCCTTACTGTAAATCATTCTAATGTGCAAACAGAATTATCGTCAGTACGTACTTATGATCAAACGATCAATATTGTTAAAATGGTTGATTCCACTTTAGTATATCTTTTTGAAATTACATCAAAGCAAAAGCATTACAAAAGCGCATAATTCAATAATTTCAGTATTAAAAACAATCAAAAAATGAAAAATAAATTTTTTTTAACAACAGTGGTCAGTCTCTTATTTGTAATACAAATACAAGGGCAGGATCAAAACAGGGTGAATGTCAATTTTGGTGATACTTTAAACAATGTGCTTTCCATGGGGTTTCAATATTTATATCCCGAATTTACAAGAGGAACTGTTCATTTTTCAACAAATGAAAGATCATCTGCTTTTCTGAATTATAACATTTTACTCAATGAAATACATTTCATGAATCTGGCGGATATAAAAGATAAAAATTTTGAATCAGAGGCTGATTTTTTGAACTATGCTCAAAGTTTGGATTTAAGAGAAGTATCACATATAACAATAAAAGGCGATAATTTCATAAATACCAATCGTGGCATTATGTACCTTGTAGCAGATGATGAAGTAAAACTATTACGAAACGACATCATAAAGATGAGTGGTCAGTCGAATATTGGTGCTTATGGAATGCAAAGCCAAACATCTTCTGTAGAAAGAAGATCAAGTTCTCCTTCTGAAAGGGCGCGAAGAGGTGAAGAATTCACACAGGAAATTATAACAGAGTATTCACGGGAAACACAGTTCTATTTATCGTCTGATAATCGGATAAGAAGGGCCACCCAAAGGGGTTTTGAAAGAACATTCAGGAGTAAACGTGATAGTATAAGACAATTTATTAGAGAAAATGATATAGATTTCAAAAACGAAGAAGACCTTATCAGATTGCTTAAATATTGTTTAGATTAATTTTAATTAAATTTTTCCAAAATAATTCAACAAGCACATCTGAAAAAATATTATATATAAAGAAACAGATATTTCTTATATTTGATATAGATTTAATTAAATAAGTATTATATCTAAAAAAAATCACCAACATGAATAAAAACATACTTCGATTAATAAGTTTCATGCTTTTCCTGGCGTTTAACGCTAACCATGCAATTTCTCAGGAAGTTGATGTAAGCACTGTTAAAGAATATGCAAAAAATTTCATATCTTCATTTTCGCCTTACAAATCCAGTGCGTTGGCAACTGATATTACCCCATTTCAAAAATCAACTACCGAAGGAAAAGAAACCGTTTACACCTACATTATAAATTTTGAACCGGAAGGATGGGTTTTAATGTCTGCTGATGAAAGAGTTGAACCCGTGCTGGCTTATTCTCTCGAGGGTAGTTTCGACATAGATAATACAGAGAGTCTTCCCTTTTACTTTTGGTTTGAAAATTATAAAAATCAAATTGAAGAGGTCCTCAATTTAGAACAAGTTGAAAAAAACACCAATTGGACGCAAACAAAAACCCAAACAAAGAGCAATGCTGTTGAACCCATCATTGAAGCTAAATGGAACCAAAACAGAGGTTGGAATTCATATTGCCCCGAAGATGAATCGGGTCCGGGGGGGCATGCATATGCCGGCTGTGTGGCTGTAGCTATGGCTCAGAATATGAGTGTATATGGTCATCCTACCATGGGACATGGGAGTAAAACTTACATTTCAGATTATGGGCCCTTAACAGCTGATTTCGGAGAAACAGAATATAAGTGGGACCTTACTAATCCTACATCAGCAAATGAACACACTGCGCTTATTCTTTATCATCTGGGGGTTTCTGTGAGTATGCAATATAGTGCGAGTGGATCAGGGGCTTATTCAAGGGATGTACCAGCCGCAATAAAAACTTACTTTGATTATTCTAACGAAGCGAAATTATTATCTAAAAATGATTTTGATGACGATGAAGAATGGATGGATATAATTGCAAATGAACTTTTGGAAGGGAGACCATTATACTATGCAGGAAATGGGAATAATAACCAACCCGGACATGCCTGGAACGTTGATGGAATGGATGGCAGCGGACGGTTCCATTTTAACTGGGGTTGGGGAGGATCATATGATGGATATTATTATCTGCATACACTTAACCCCGGGAACAGTAACTTTTCACACAACCAACAGGCAATAATCAATTTTAAACCCAGAAACCATTATCCCCAGGACATTCTGCTTTCCGATAAAACTATCAAGGAGAATAAGCCTGCCGGTACAGTAGTAGGCAGTTTTACGGTTATAGACGAAACACCAGGCGATGAACATACCTTTGAAGTATCAGGACCCGAAAACATTTTTGGATATATAATGGAAGTTCCTTTCGGCATAGAAGAAAATAAACTTATTACCACCGAGGTACTGGACCAAAGCAAAAAAGATAAATATGAAATTTATGTTACAACTACTGACAAAACAGGTTACCAGTATACGAAACGATTTTTCATAGATGTTTTAGAAAACCCAACGGGCGAAGGTAGTCCTACAACTACTGCAGATATTTCTGACGTTAAAGATGAATTATTTGTATGGGCATCAAACAACAATGTAAATTTCAGATTAAACAACACATACAACGGGAAACTCCAGGTAAGGTTAATTGATTTATCGGGGAAAATAATTATATCAGATCAATTCGACAAGTCTTCTGATGATTTTACGAGTACGCTAAATACTTTCAAGCAGTTAAATCCAGGGATATATCTTTTAATAATAGATTTACCTATTCGTAGTGAAAGGATTAGCAGAAAATTTATTTATAAGCCTTAAGGAATTTTTCTAAAACGATTCGTTATTTTTCAACTTATAATTACCTATAATTAGTACAGAATTCTGTCACTAAGGTGCTAAGGTTGCAGATACCGCATCCTGGCTAATAAACAACCCATTCGAAAATTAACAATTTGAATAAGATGCCATTGGCGCTGTTTGGTGTCCATCAAGCGACAGCATAGCTAAATCTTACATGCACATGCAATTCTATTTTAAATAAAATAATATATTCCTGTCGGAATTAAAAGTTGTACTATTTTAAAGAAAAAGGCTGTTTGGGAAATTCCCAAACAGCCTTTTTAATATCAATTATTAAAATCGATACTTATTAAATAAACACTTATCTGATTATTAATTTATCAGCAGCACGTTTTTGGATGTTTGAAATATCTAAAACTGCAGGCAGAGAGTTTATCTTTGTGTCGTCAGGAACAGGTGTCCACGTTGGATTTGGGAAAAGATCCCACCAATCTACAGCTTCACCTTCCAGATCATATAAATAGAAGCCAATACCATTCATGCGTATAGTGCCATCGGGTTCTATAAAACCTGTAGCCGTGCCATCTGCAACATATCCATTCCATACCTCAACGATATAATCAGGACTGAGCGTACCTGCACTCAGCAATTGCCCACCAGGTATTGTCAGGGTAGCAAAATCACCGTTAAAAATAGCCTCAATGGGCGTTTCAGACCCTAACATGTCATTTATTAACACCTTGTTCGGGTCATCCGGATCAGCAATAATTTCGATATCGATTATAAGATCTATGGGTCCATCCCAATGAGAAACCAAATCTTTGATAACATAATTACCGAGAATCATGTCACGTTCGTATCCGTAAGATACCAACCAATGCATTTCACCCTTCTCGATTTCGGCAACAGGACTGCCATAAACAGTACGGAATGCACCCTCATTTACAATGAGGTTAACAGTTTCGCCAA
>SLOJ01000058.1 GCA_007132585.1 Bacteroidales bacterium
CCAGATTTGCCATGAGGCAGGCTGGCAATATAACCACTCCCGATGGTGAAGTTCCTCAAACATCCATGAGAAATACTGACGGCGCTGTGGGCTGGGGCATCGATAACGGAAACCTGAACGGTGGACTGAGTCTTTCTTTCTTTGACCAAATCTTTGAAATACCAGAAGGGATTGATGACCCTGATGAAACTGTTGAAATCAGGGCAAGAAGATACTCATTTCAGGGAAGGTTTGGAAGAGAAATCGGTGGAAACTTTTTTGACAAAGCACAATTGCGGTTTAATGCCACACATTTTTTCCAGCAGGAGGTAGAAATTGAAATCGAAGAAGATGGAAGCATCGACGAAGATGTTGAACTGGAATACGACCAGTATGCTTTTAGCAGTACGCTTACATTGCAGCATAAACCCCGAGGAATATTTGCACGTGGTGCTGTTGGATTCAGCTTTCAGGGGCAGGCTTTAAATATTGGAGGAGATGAGGCATACACTCCCGGTGAACAAAGATTTTCGCTTGCTACATTTACTTATCAGGAGATACCTCTTTCAAATGTACTCAGATTACAAGCCGGTATACGACTTGATTTTCAGAATTCAAGAGCTCTCAGTAACGAGTTGTTTCCCGATGTTGACCTGAATCGTAATACTTTTAACTATTCCGGTTCTGTGGGTTTAAACATAAGACCAAGGGAAGGAATGGAGATTGGTGGTCAGTTTGCACGCTCGCACCGTAACCCAATGGTAGAAGAACTTTTTGCAAATGGTGCGCACCTGGGTGTAGGGGTATATGAAGTCGGAAATCCCGATCTAAAGGATGAAATTGGTCATGGAGGTGATCTGTTCTTCAGGCTGAATCGTGGAATTATGGATATGGAACTTGCCGTTTTTGTAAATGATTTTTCCAATTATATCGTTTTTCAGCCAACCGGAGACATTAATGATGAATCAGGCTATCCTGTTTTTGAATATATTGAAGGGATGGCCCAACTGCATGGTGGAGAGTTATCGGCTGCTTTTCGTTTTAGCGAAAGTTTAACCTATCAAACAGGAATTGATATTGTACAGGGGCGAAGAATCATTGACAATGCACCCAATGAAAATCTTCCTTTCATACCTCCCTTAAGGTTTAATAACCAGGTACAGTATGATTTTAACAGAGGCTGGCTGGGTGCCAGCTTTATGGCTGTTGCCAAACAGGAAAGAACTGCTCCTGAAGAGAATCCCACGGATGGATATACATTGCTGGGCTTTCAGGCCGGATACCGGCTGAACTTTAACGGACGGCATGTGATCATTCTCAGAGTAGAAAATGCTCTCGACACCAAATACCGCGATCACCTGTCGCGTATTGAGGACCGGAATTTTGTGATGCCTGGTCGTAACATCAATCTCACGTACCGGTGGTTCTTCTGATCATAACAAAAAAAACCGGCTATCTGAAAATAATTTCTGATTATTCTGTTTGATAGCCGGTTTTTTTTATTTCCTCAAAAAGAACAATAACGCATTGCTTTTTGTATTTTTGAATAACCTAATAATTGACTTGGTTACATGAACAATAATTCATGTGGCATAATGTTATTTGTATATGCCTTATACTAGTTTCGTATTATTTCATAAAACATGAACTATCAATACCTTTCCGAAGGAACTTTAAAAAAACTCCTGCTTTTTTTTCTGGCGCTAAGTTTTCTGGTTGTCCCATCATATGCACAAGATATTGCCATTGGTGGTTGGCGACATCATTTACCCAACAGAACTGTAATTTCGCTTGCTGAAGCAAACAACATCATTTATGCTGCAACTCCCTACGGTTTGCTTGAATATGATAAAAATTTCAACAGTATACGAAAAATTGACAAGGTTGACGGGCTTTCCGATTTTGGTATAAGCGTAATAAACTGGTCAGATACCCATAACATACTTCTGATGGGTTATTCCAATGGTAACCTTGATATTTTGAAAGACGGGCAAATTATAACAGTACCCGATATAAGACAGGCAAACATCCTGGGGTCAAAAACCATTTATAATATATATTTTTCGGAAAACAAAGCTTATCTCGCCTGTGGTTTCGGAGTTGTGGTATTAGATATGGATCAGTTTGTAATTCTTGATACATGGTATATTGGCCCTGATGCCAGTATGCTTAATGTTTTTGATCTGATCATAAAAGATGATTACTTTTTTGCAGCTACCGAAGCAGGCCTGCTGAAAGCTTCCGTTAATGCACCAAACCTTGCTGACCATCAATACTGGAACCTTGTTCCGGAGCTGAGCGGCTATCCCAACAGTTTTAACCACCTTGAATCGTATGCAGGTTACCTCTTTGCAAATTTAACATCACCTGAAGGTGATACCTTGTATTATTCAGATGGTACTCAGTGGCTGATTCTGAACCCAGATGTTCCCGAAAATTTTTTTAATCATAAAACGAATATAAGGTCATCGAATGGTTTTCTCACGATATCATCAATGGATGGTGTTTATGTATTTGATGAAAGCCTTGAACTTGAAGCAAAAATCTTTTCGTATGCCGGACGAAATAGCAGTGCATGGGACGCTTTTATTGACAAGAGTAATGTTTTCTGGGCAGCAGATAATCGTGCCGGATTGATCAGAGGAGTAATGGATGAATGGTATGAATCTATCATTCCACAGGGGCCCACGCATGATGAATCATTTGGTCTTTCTCACAATGGTGATGTATTATGGGTTGCCCCGGGAAGCACACAACCAGGGATTTTCAATGACCGTGGGATATTTGTATTTTATGAAAACGAATGGAACGCTTTTAATCGATGGCTCTTTCCGGAAATCAATTCAGTACGAAACATCCATCAGGTAACCCATCATCCGGGAAATCCAAAACGAGTATTTGCATCTGCCTGGATGGGTGGTTTGCTGGAATTTGATGCTGAAGAGGGTCTCATCAGTTTTTATAATGAAGAAAACAGTACACTGCAACAAAGAACGGGTATAACCGACTGGCTTAGGGTTGGAGGATCGGCATTTGACAGCAAAGGGAATCTGTGGGTATCCAATTCCAATACACCGGATTTTTTGCATGCTCTCACTCCCGATGGCAACTGGATTGCTTTCCCCCATAACGGAACCATTGCAGATAATGAAACATTGGGTGAGGTTGTTATTGATAATTTTGATCAAAAGTGGGTGGCTATGCCTACGGGTGGAGGAATAATGGTACTGGGTGAAGAAAGCCTGGAAAACAACCAAGTGTTTGAAATAAGAAAACTGGGCACACAAGATGGAAACGGAGCACTTCCTAACAACAGGGTATCGGCCCTGGCAAAAGACAAGGATGGCTACATATGGGTTGGAACCAATGGTGGTGTAGTTGTTTTTTACTCACCTCAGCAGGTGTTTCGAAATGAGTTTTACAATGCCCAGAGCATTATTGTGTTACAGGATGGATTTGCCGGCAGACTGTTTGAAAACGAAGTGATCAATACAATTTTTGTAGATGGTTCCAACAAAAAATGGTTTGGCACCGAAAGCTCGGGAGCATTTCTGCTCTCGCCCGATGCCAGGGAAACCATTCTGCATTTCAACAGAAATAATAGTCCGTTGCCATCCAATAATATTCTGGATATTACCATCAATCCAAAAACAGGTGAAGTATTTTTTGCTACAGACCTAGGTCTGGTTTCTTACAGGGGTTTTGCTACTGAAGGTCAAAATCAGCATACTGATGTGTATGCTTATCCTAACCCGGTAAGGCCCGGATACGCCGGATATATTGCAGTAAAAGGCCTTGTTACCAATGCCCGGGTGAAAATTACCGATATAAACGGAAACCTTGTTTATGATACCTTTGCCGAAGGCGGACAGCTGGTATGGA
>SLOJ01000020.1 GCA_007132585.1 Bacteroidales bacterium
ATCTTTTTTATGGTTGGTACTGCCGCACGCATCCTTGTATCATCAGTGATCTCAAAATCCTTATTCAGCGGCACATTAAAATCAACCCTGATAATTGCTTTCTTGTCTTTAAAATTAAATCCGTCAATAGTCTTCATCTTTTCCTTTTTTTCGTTAGAAGTTTATAAATAGAGTTTAGGTTAGCTGCATACTATGAATTGTGCAGCATATGATCATCTTTTTAGGTTAATAGAATTTATGGAAACCGGGCTGAGAATTTTATGCTATTTTTGTTCGCAGAAATTGAAAAACCGGCCTTAAAATTTGGTCACTGAGCATGTCGATGTGACAATACTATCGTTTCAACAGGCTTAATGATATACAAAATTAGCGGAAATTCGCTTTCCGGGAAAAGAAAATTTCAAACTTATTGAAATAAATACCTTTTTAAAACCAAGTTATTATGGATCCATATCCCGACCAGATAACCTCAAAGCTACCCCAAACAGGCACTTCGGTATTTGCTATCATGTCGCAGATGGCAAAAGAATACAATGCCATTAATTTATCGCAGGGATTTCCTGATTTCGCTGTATCACCGGAACTGATCAAACTGGTGAATAAATATATGCGAAAAGGATATAACCAATATGCCCCTATGCCCGGTTTGCCCGAGCTTCGTGAAGCTATTGCCGAAAAAACCGAATTTCTTTACAGTGCAAAATATGATCCTGAAACGGAAATAACAGTTACTGCCGGAGCCACTCAGGCCATATTTACCGCCATTATGTCCCTTATCAGGGAAGATGATGAAGTAATTGTTTTTGAACCGGCCTATGACAGTTATGTACCGGCCATAAAACTTGCCGGGGGTATTCCGGTATGCATTCCTTTAAAACTTCCAGACTACCGCATTGATTGGAGCGAAGTAAAGAGGGTAATAAATAACCGCACCCGGATGATCATCATCAACAGTCCGCACAATCCTACAGGCAGTATACTAAGTGCTGCTGATATGATTCAACTGGAAAAAATAACGCGCAACACAGGAATTATCATTTTGAGCGATGAAGTTTACGAACATATCATTTTCGATGGGCGCGATCATCAGAGTGTTTGCCGCTACCCTGCACTGGCTCAGAGGAGTATGGTAATGTGTTCTTTCGGAAAAACATTCCATGCCACCGGATGGAAGATTGGGTATTGTGTAGCTCCGGCCAACCTGATGAAGGAATTTCGCAAAACCCACCAGTTTGTGGTTTTTTGTGTAAATACTCCTGTGCAATATGCCATAGCTGAATACATTCAGAACAAAGACAACTATACCAACCTGGGAAGTTTTTACCAGGAAAAACGCGATTATTTTGTTAAACTGATCAAAGGCTCAAAGTTTAAGGTAATACCTGCCAATGGTACTTATTTCCAGGTGCTGGATTACAGTAAAATAAGCGATGAAAAAGAGATGGAATTTGCTACCCGGCTTACCAAAGAACATGGGGTGGCATCAGTACCCAATTCCTATTTCTATCAAAAACCTGTAAACAATCATACATTGAGATTTTGCTTTGCCAAAAGCAATAAAACCCTTGAAAAAGCTGCAGAAATACTATGTCAAATATAAAAGTTACACTCGTTCAATCGCCCATCCACTGGGAAGATCCTGCTGCCAACAGGAAAATGTTTGAAGAAAAAATACGCGGGATAACCGAACCCACGGAGATCATTGTATTACCCGAGGTATTTACCACCGGATTTACAATGGAGCCGGCCGGCTGTGCAGAACCACACAAAGGAGATACATTTCAGTGGATGAAAAAGCTGGCTGCCGAAAAAAATGCAGTAATAACCGGAAGCATTGCCACTGAAGAAAATGGCAGATATTATAACCGCCTTATCTGGATGCAACCCAATGGCAAACATTATCAATACGATAAGAAGCACCTGTTTACTTTTGCAGGTGAAACCAAAAATTTCACTCCCGGAAAGGAAAAGGTAATTGTTGAATACAAGGGCTGGAAGTTCCTTTTGCTGATCTGTTACGATCTGCGCTTCCCTGTCTGGAGCAAGAATAATTACAGTGCAGAAGAGGGATTCGATTATGATTGTATCATCAATATTGCCAACTGGCCCGCACCACGCAGCCATCCCTGGAGGGTGCTGCTGATGGCGCGTGCCATTGAAAATCAGGCTTATGTAATTGGTGTTAACCGCATTGGTACCGATGGTAATGGCATTGAACATTCAGGCGATTCTGCACTTATCAGTCCCCTGGGTGAAAACTTCTCAGGTATTATGCCTAATGAAGAAAAAACTGAAACCATTCCTATGCCTCGCTGTCAGCTGGATGATTTCAGAAAAAAATTCAGGGTGGCGGATGATTGGGATGGGTTTGAAATACTATAATCAAAAAAAACCCGGATGGTTTATTTTCATCGGGGTTGTTTTTTCATTATAAATTCAGGCTTATACTTCCACTGCATCCAGTTCCACCCTCAGATTATCAATAATGAAATTCTGGCGGTCGGGGGTATTTTTGCCCATATAAAACTCAAGCATATCTTTAATGATCAGATCTTTCTTGAGAAGGACAGGATCCAGTCGAATGCTCTTTCCGATAAACTCTCCGAATTCATCGGGTGAAATTTCACCGAGTCCTTTGAATCGTGTAATTTCTGGTTTGCCTTTGAGCTCCCCAATGGCATCACGTTTTTCCTGTTCAGAATAGCAGTAAATGGTTTTCTGCTTGTTACGCACTCTGAACAATGGGGTCTGAAGTATGTACAAGTGCCCGTTTCTCACCAGATCGGGGAAGAACTGCAGGAAGAAAGTGATCAACAGCAAACGGATATGCATACCATCTACATCGGCATCGGTAGCAATTACGATATTATTATAACGCAGATCTTCAAGGCTTTCTTCAATATTTAAGGCAGCCTGCAGAAGATTGAATTCCTCGTTTTCATAAACGATCTTTTTGGTGAGGCCATAGCAATTCAAGGGTTTTCCCTTCAGACTGAAAACGGCCTGTGTATTTACATCACGCGCTTTGGTGATACTTCCTGACGCTGAATCACCCTCGGTGATAAAAAGAGTAGTTTCAAGTCTGCGCTCATGATTATCGCTATAATGAATGCGGCAATCGCGCAGTTTTTTATTATGCAGACTGGCCTTTTTCACTCTTTCTTTTGCCAGCTTCTTGATACTGGCCATATCCTTGCGTTCTTTCTCACTTTGAAGGATCTTACGAAGCAAGGCATCAGCCGTATCAGGATTCATGTGCAGGTAATTATCAAGCCTGCGTTTGAGGATATCCCCAATATAGTTTCTTATGGAAGGGCCTTTACCTCCCGGCTCAAGATTTTGAGAACCCAGTTTGGTTTTGGTCTGTGATTCAAAAACCGGTTCCTGAACTTTTATACTCAACGCTACAATAATACTGGTTTTGATATCATTGGCATCAAAGTCTTTCTTGTAAAAGTCTCTGATGGTTTTTGTCAGGGTTTCCCGGAAAGCATTCTGATGCGTACCCCCCTGTGTGGTATGCTGGCCGTTAACGAATGAAAAATACTCTTCGCTGTATTGTGTGGCACTGTGTGTGAAGGCAAACTCAAGGTCATCTTCCTGAAGGTGAATTATGGGATAGCATATGGGAGTATCAATATTTCTGTTTAACAGGTCAAGCAAACCATTTTCGGCATGAAGTTTCATGCCGTTGAAGTTTATGGTAAGACCTCTGTTCAGAAAAACATAATTCCAGAGGAGTTTTTCAATGTAGTCGTCAATATAACGGTACTTACCAAAAACTTCTTCATCTGGCACGAAAGTTACAATAGTACCTTTACGGCCGGTATTATCTTTCTGC
>SLOJ01000163.1 GCA_007132585.1 Bacteroidales bacterium
CACCATTATGAAGAACAGTTATTCTGGCATTTTCCACTTTTTTTTCAGGGTCAGAACTGTCAAATCGGGCAGCACGAAAAATGATTTCATACGTTTGCCATTCTCCTTTGGGTTTTCCGACTTGTACATCAGGGATCTTTTGCATGTAAAGAGAGCCGCCCATTCCTGGTGAAGGTTCTTTGTTATATGAGTCTATAATCTGTACTTCGTACCTCCTTTGAATATACACCCCACTATTTGTATTTTCATGCTCCGGTAATTTGAATTCCAAATACATCTGAAAATCCTTGAAATCCTGTCTGGTCATTGTTCCCTGGATCCGTGGGCATCCCCATGTTGAATCAGGCACAACTTCCATAACACCGTCAATAATCTCCCAGCGAACTTCGCCACCATCACAATTTGTCCAGTGGGAAAAATCTGATCCGTCAAAAAGAACTATGGCTCCTTCAGGTGCTGTTGAATATATTTGGCCGGTATTTTCTTCCGGCATGCTGAAAGCTGATAAAACAATTAAAAGCAAGGTGGATAAATAGAAATGTTTTGTTTTCATTTTGCAAGTTTATTTTAGAGTTATTTAATCTAACCTGGAACCCGCGTCTTTCAGGCGCGGTAATGTCCTGGCGGGACTTCGCCCGAAAGGGATGTACGGTTAAATAATTACAGTTATTTTAAAGTTAGACCTGATCCCTGACTACATAAGGTTCCCTGTAATCGCGGGAAATATATTTATTTGCTTCATTTGAATATTTTCCTGTAAACCTTTCTGTACGGGAATCCATGTTGAGCCATGGACCAAGGACAACAGGCTGCTCCCTGATATTAATACCATTGGCAATCAAATGTTGGCTTGTCCTCACAAGGGCATCCTGTACCTCATAATCTTTTTTGAAAACATCATTTACCTCCTCATAGGAAGCCTCTTTACCTACCCTGTAAGAAATGTTTCCCATATGACAAATTGCAGCTGAAAGATGGCCTTCAATTGCCGTAGTTTTAATATCTTCCACTTTTCTGCTTCGGACTGCTTTTATGAAATTCCAGCATGGATTGACTCTTTCTCCTTCAAATTCTTTTATTTTAGAACCATTGTTATCATATGCAGTAAAGTTATTCGTATCTACGAATCCATGTTCACAGACTATAATACTATTGTTGTGAGCATATTGGTTATCTGCTTCATTATATAGCATCACACCTTTTTTCGTGATAGTTTTGAAAGAATTTATAACAGGCTCATTCTTTCTCCTAGTTAAACCCCTGACTTCAAACAGTATTGGCGCTTTATTGTAATCAAAAAGAGTGATGCTTGTATTTGGTGTTTCGCCATCATCCTGATAACCATATCTACCGCCAAATGTTATAACTCTTTCAGGCAGATCATTCTGGCCAAGAATCCAGCGGCAAAGATCGAGATGATGCGGTCCGTTATTTCCTATTTCGCCATTCCCGAAGTCCCATTGCCAGTGCCAGTCATAATGCAGGTTTACTCGTGGTAAAGGCCCGAGTGGAGCCGGTCCGCAATACAGATCATAATCAACTGCTGGCGGAATATAACCACCAGACTCTCCTGCAGTCCCCATACTTGCACGGGGCTTATAAACCCATGAATAACAGTATTCTATTTCTCCCAAAACGCCGCTTTGAATATATTCTACCATTGCATCATTTCTTGTATTGGAGCGTTTATCATAATCGGCCTGAACTATCCTGCCATATTTTTGTGCGGCCTCAACCATTTTTCGTCCTTCCCAAATGTTATGTGAGCTGGGTTTTTCAACACAAACATCCTTTCCTGCCTGGCATCCCCAAATTGTAGAAAGAGAATGCCAATGATTTGGTGTGGCACCTGAGATTACATCTATATCCTTGTTTTCAAGCATTTTCCTGATATCTGAATATGCCTTTGCCGGTCTTGCTCCTTTATCATGAATAATTTTTTCACAACGATGGATAGAGGCAGGATCTGGATCACAAAGTGCAACAACATTTACATTAGGGAAATCAAGGTAAGAATTTCTGAGATGTGACCATGATCCATGGTTACGGCATCCGACAACACCAACATTTATGGTATCATTTGCTCCGGGAATCCTGGACCAGCTGGCGGCAGTGAGATAATTTGAAGCCATTCCAATGCCCATTCCTGCCAGAGCCGAAGTTTTAATAAAAGACCTTCTGGTTGTGTTTTTCATTTTTTGGAGTTTAAGTTAAGGAATAATCTTGTTTAATATATCCTTATTGATCGCCTTTTCGGGCGAAAATTCATCTGATACCACATAATTCAGCATTCTGTAAAAAATATGCATGGCTTCCGGGTGCACCTGCAGATTTGGCCGTTATTTCTCCAATTTCTGCTATGCCTGCCGGAGCAATATTTGACAGCATGAACTGTCCGTTCCTGTGAGTATCCCCAATAAAAATACAATCCGTATTGAATAGCGAATTTAATAATTAAAACAATCAACCATCAGGTTTATCATCATAACTTTCTTTATCTTCATCAATTTATATTTTCTCACTTTCCATCAATTTAAAATTCTGGTACAACCATGCCGTCATCCTGTCAATACCACGGTTTTGCCATGCATAATATGGTATTGCCATAAATTCAACAGTTTCTTCTGTTGAGGTTAGGGCTTTACCCGTTAACACTGTGACACCACCAAGAAGGTTGGGTTTATGTTCATATTTTATTTCAGTATCAGGTGCCAGTGCTGCTTCCAGAACATTGAAATTATTATCCACTCCCTCAAGGCAATATAAGACAGGACCCCGCATTAAAGCTACTTTTCCTTTGGTAGCTTCAACATTAGCATGTGAGAGGACCTGTCTTACAGGCATAGGAAGAATGAACTCAACTTTATCTCCGGGTTTCCATTTTCTGGTGATCCGGACATATCCATCTTTGAGATCACTCACTCTGACATCTTTGCTATTTACAGTTACTTTCCAGTCTATACGCTTGTTATCAGCAAACCGGTAAAGATCGGAAGGGAAGAGACCATTTGTGCGTGCCCAGCCCGGTATGCGAAGAGAGATTGTAAATCTTTGGGGACTCTCGGGATGAATGGTAAACAGGGTATTCTCCTCCCACGGATAACCGGTTTTTTGGGTTACCATCACCTTCTTGCCATTAAACTCTGTATTTACAGTACTCCCAATATAGAGATTTACATAGAGACCTTCAGAATCCCGGGCATAAATCCATCGACCAATACCGGCAACAAAACCGGGAAGTTTGCTTGGACAACAGAAAAGGTATCTTTCCCGAACACCGCTATGAGGATTATTGCGGTGGTTTTTATCCACAGTTAGCAAATTGGTGTAAAAGTATTTCTTTCCATCCAGGCTGATTCCGGAAAGTGCACCATTATATGCTGCTATTTCGATAATATCAGCATACTTCGAATTGCCATAGAGGAGGTTCAGCCGGTGGTTCCATTGCCCGTGAGCAATATTCGCACAGCATTCACTGTAGGTTGTAGCCGGATTTAAGTTCCAGTCATCCGCAAGTTGCTCAAATGGAGCCGGACCTCCGACCCCGCCGTGCAAATAAATACGTCTGTCAATAATGCTGTGCCACAAGCTTTCGAGTGCCTCCATTGTTTCCGGCTGACCCAGGTAGCGGACCAGGTCCGTGGCACCGCTGTAAAGGTAGTTGATACGAACCGCATGTCCCCAGGCCTTACGCTGCTCGACGATTGGCTTCCACGACTCGCGATCGCCCATATCGGGGGGGCGGGCATGGTTTCCGTGGTGCGTGATGTGGTTAGCCAGGTCCAGCCATTTTTGCTCGCCGGTCACTTCGTATAGCTTGACAAG
>SLOJ01000243.1 GCA_007132585.1 Bacteroidales bacterium
ACCGATTCAAGCCGGCCTGCTCTATCTGCTGCAATGGCTTCATCAAGTTGACGCAGGCGGAAGGACAACCGGTGAAAATCTTTAATAGATTCTTTAAAAGTAGAAGTGTCCAGTTTGTCGCACGCTTTGGCAAACCAACCAAAGGCATTACCTGCTTCAAAAGCCTGCCAGTCTTCTTCAACCACATCTATGGTGTATGAGTTTTCAATAAATGATGTCATACGCCAAACGCCGCCATCCTGATCGGTGTAAAGATTTTTACCATCGGCTGTGGGAATGAGTTTGGCTATGGTTATAGGGTGTTGCCCTTTGAAAATAGCATCCTGAAGCCGGTTGTGGGTATCGCAAATACCATGCGGATCTTTAAATACATCGGTATTTATCCGCTGCAGGATATAGCTTTTCTTTTCCTCCTGCAGGTCAAGTTTGTAGGTATTATTGATATGGCCGTTGCCAAAGGGTTTCACCTCCGTAACAATGCTGTACGGAAAAAAATGCTTAATAGTATTTTGTAACATGTAAGTTTTATTTATTTAATTATTACGGAAACTTAAGTTTACCATTTGCTTAAAGTTCAGCTTATTATACTCTGATCTTATGACCGTGAAGAGCATAATACAAAATGAATGCATAACAGGGCAACATAACCCAGTATCCTGCCTGATAGCTGATTACTGCAGCAGTTTCGGCAACTCCTTTATGCCAGTCAACAACAAAACCGAATATAAGGGGTATAATAGCACCTCCCACAATACCCATTACAAGTATTGATGAACCGATTTTGGTAAACCTACCCAGATCGGCAATAGCAAGAGGCCATATGGCAGGCCACATAAGGGAGTTGGAGAAACTTACCAGTAAAAGACCATAAAAGGCATATTCTACCGGTGCCAGAACAAGTAACAGGGTGGAAAAAACTCCAAGAATAGAAAAGATAATCAATGCGCGTGTTTGAGATAAGATTTTCGGAATGGTAAGAACACCAAACAAATAACCCGCCACCAAACCTATTGTAACATAGCTGGCATATCTTTCCAGGTTGGGCTCATCTCCGAATGTCGCTTTGGCAAAGTCAATGATTGATGCCATTGGAAGCGTTTCAATTCCCACATAAAGGAAAAGTGCAAGTACACCCAGTAAAAGATGGGGGAATTGCATTATACTTGTTTTTCCTCTGGCATAAGACGATTGAGTTTCTTCACTATCTTCAATTATATCTTCACCATGCGCAACTACTTCGGGCAGCGGGGCAAAGTAAATTCCTATACCCAATAAAAGTAATATGCCGGTAACAATGTAAAATGGTAAAATAACGTCATCAATTCTAACCTGCTGTAGGTCAATGAATAAACCCAGAAACAAGGGAGCTATCCACCAAGCCATTTTATTCATAATGCCCATAAGGCTCATGCGCATGGCTGCACTATCGATCGGACCGATTATAGTTACGTAAGGATTAACTGATGCCTGCAGCAAAGTGTTACCTATACCACCCACAAAAAGTGCCAGTAAAAACAACGGAAAGCTGAATGCATTAGCTGAAGGTACAAACAAGACCATTCCCAGGGCCATTATTACAAATGCCAGTACCATAGATTGCCGGTAACCAATTTTTGTAATTACCCAGGCTGCCGGCCTGCCGAAAATGACAAAAGCTGAGAATATTGCAGCAGTAACCAGGTAGGCTTGTCCTGTGCTCAGATCAAAAGCTGAACGCAAAGCCGGGGTTAAAAAACCACTAATGCCAATACCAAATCCAATAACGAAAAACATTACACCCACTATAATCAGGGGGATGATGTAATTCTTATTGTTCGATCCAATCTTAGTTTCCATAAAAAGTTTGTGTTTAGTGAATA
Organism: Bacteroidales bacterium; assembly: GCA_007132585.1. Taxonomy (GTDB): domain Bacteria; phylum Bacteroidota; class Bacteroidia; order Bacteroidales; family UBA7960; genus SKVR01. The sequence goes on from SLOJ01000243.1 coordinate 1,860, forward strand.
ATTTTATGAATGAGGATTACTTAGAAATCACTTTTATAAACTTAATTCTAAAACAAAAATAGGGTATTTAGTAAAAGCATCATTCTGAAACATTGAGATTTTTCCTAAAACAATCACTTGATATCTCTAATCCAGGTTGTTTTCATCTCCTTTATCTACCTAAGATACATGCGGATCTAAAATTGAAATGCAGTATTATCAGGCGCATTTTTAGATTTTAGCAATTTACTGAAACATACATTAAATTATATTCAAAAGGCGGTGCAAGATATTAATAATTTTAATTTAATAAAAATAATTAACAAAAAATATTTATTAGATTTGCAGAGATCAATTATTTGATTTAATATCATAGTCTTTCGGTTGTTAATTTAAACCAGTTAAGATATCAAGCATTCCGAACATAGACTAATGCCTATTTAATGAATATTTAATAATAACACAAAAACCTAATATTATGAAAATATTTACATATTTGGCTATTTGTTTAATTACTAGTTTTTTATTGATTATTCAGGTTTTCTCCAAGGAAAAGGAAGAGATTAAATCAACACCTGAAATGGAATTGAAGGTACCCACTGCAGGCAACAGCTGGTTTTTTCTAAACCCGGATACTGAAAATGCACAGGTCATAAATTCCAAATCTGTGCAATGGGTCGACACCAACCTGGTTTACCGCACTTATTTTCGCATTGAAGGCAAGGGTGAATTACATATAAGTATCAAAGCAAAAGTTGAAAAAGGAATAACAAAACTTACTGCAGTTTTTAACGGATTTGAAACTGAAATTGAAATCAGTTCAACAGAATACAATGATATATATATAGGTAGTTTTGAAATCGATGAACCAGGGTACAAATATTTTGATATCAAAGGAATAAGTAAAGAATCACCTGACTTTGCTGACATTTCTGATGTTGTTCTTGGCGGCAGTGCAACAGAGAATAGTATACATTATATAAATGAGGATTATTTTTACTGGGGGCGTCGTGGACCCTCCGTACATTTAACCTATGAAATTCCCCAGCAGGCTTCTTCTGTGCACTATTTCTATAACGAAGTTACTGTGCCAGAGGGTAATGATGTTATAGGTTCATTTTATATGGCCAATGGTTTCGGACAAGGGTATTTTGGATTCCAGGTAAATAGTGAAACAGAGCGAAGAATATTGTTTTCGGTATGGAGTCCCTACCAGACCGATAACCCTGATGAAATACCTGATGACCAGCGGGTTGAACTGCTGAGAAGAGGCCAAAACGCTACAGTAAATGATTTTGGTAATGAGGGTTCGGGCGGTCAAAGCTACCTGGTTTATAACTGGGAAGCAGGAAAAACTTACCGCTTTTTGCTTAAAGGTGAACCGGCAAAAGGAGAAACCAACAAAACAGATTACACTGCATGGTTTGCACCTGATGAAGATGAGTGGCTTTTGATAGCCAGCTGGCGACGCCCCTTAACCGATACACACCTTACCAGAGTTCACTCCTTCCTGGAAAATTTTAATACCCGGACAGGCCCCATCGAGCGTATGGCATTTTTTAATAACCAATGGATATTTGATACATCAGGTAACTGGCACGAACTTAACAGGGCTCGTTTTACTGCTGATGCCACAGCGCGCGATAAAGCCAGACTTGATTATGCCGGTGGTTTCTATAGCAATGATGAAGGATTCTTTATGAAAAACTGCGGATTTTTTGATGAGGTATCGCAACTTGATGCCTGGCATACAAGGCCTTTTACAAATCAAATGCCTTATATTAATTTCTCCGAACTTCCCTGATTAACTAATAGCGAAATTTAGTTTCACTTAATCTTAATTAAGTTCAGATAAGTTGTAAAAATTAATTTCTGAAATATGTTAATAAAATATTTATGTTTTAAGGATATTCATATTTAAAAACATTATCAGAAAATTTATAGATAATAAAAAAA
>SLOJ01000048.1 GCA_007132585.1 Bacteroidales bacterium
TACTTCAACTCTTAAACCTTTAAACTTTTCAACCTATCAACCTAAAAACTTCTCAATCCTACCCTTTCCCCCGGGTATCTCTTCCTGAAAGCATATTTAAATAATTGTAGTACCGCGAACTGCTTATTTCTCCCGATTCAACTTGTTCTTTTACTTTACAACCCGGTTCATTCATATGGGTGCAGTTATCAAATTTACATTGATTGAATACCTCACGCATTTCAGGGAAGTAATGAGAAAGCTCCCACGCTTCAAAATCCACTAGCCCGAACTCCTTAATGCCAGGTGTATCAATAATAAATCCCCCCTGCGAAAGTTTGAACATTTCAGCAAATGTGGTGGTGTGTTTTCCCTTGAAGTGGGTCAGTGAAATTTCATCGGTTTTCAGGTTCAATCCGGGTTCAATGGCATTTATCAGGGTAGATTTTCCTACACCGGAATGCCCTGAAAGTAAACTTGTTTTATCTTTAAGCAGTTCTGAAAACTTATCAAGGTTTGTTCCGTCGATGGCACTTACTATTAAGCATTTATAGCCCAGAGGCTCATAAACCGAAAAAAGTTCATCAAGGATGCTTTGCTCCTCTTCCTCATATATATCGCATTTGTTGAAAACAATTGCGGCGGGCACACTGTATGCTTCACAGTTTACCAGATAGCGATCAATAAATCCGGTAGATGTGCGGGGCACATACAATGTTGCAATAAGAATTGCCTGATCCAGATTAGCCGCAATTACCTGGCTTTTTTTGCTTAAATTGGTTGATTTGCGAATGATGTGATTTTTGCGATCGGGAAGTTCCCTGATGATGCCGGTTTTTCCATCTTCTTCAAGCGATAGAATAACCTTATCTCCAACCGCTACAGGATTAGTTGCTCTGCTTCCTTCAATTTTAAATTTCCCCCGGAGCCGGCAGTCATACGTATTATTATCTTCAGCCAATACCTTATACCAGCTTCCGGTAGATTTAACAATTACTCCTTTCAATAGCTTTCTTTTTTACTTTTACCAAAAAATAAAATTAGAAAAAATATCGGAGAAAGAACAAGCCAAACTAAATCAATTGATAAAAAAGGAAATGATTAACTTAGAACCCAGGTTTTAGAATTTATAAGACTTAACCGAAAAACAAATTCTGTAAATATGATAAAATGGGGTATAATTGGCTGTGGAGATGTTACCGAAATAAAAAGCGGACCGGCATTTAATAAAGTAAAGAATTCAACATTGGTAGCTGTAATGCGTCGCGATGAAATAAAGGCAAAAGACTATGCCGTGCGCCACAATGTTTCGCGATGGTATAATAAAGCTGATCAGTTGATTGCCGATCCTGAAGTTAATGCTGTATATGTTGCCACCCCTCCGGGATCACATGCCGGTTATGCCATACAAGCTATGCAGGCAGGTAAAGCAGTATATGTTGAAAAACCGATGGCAACCAGTTACGATGAATGCCTTGAAATGATCAGGGTATCTGAACAAACCGGCATGCCCCTTTTTGTAGCTTATTACCGGAGAGGTTTACCGGGTTTCAGAAAGGTAAAAGAAATAATCGAAGCAGGAACCATAGGAGCACCTGTTCATTTTTCCATCAGGTTTTTTGCTCCTCCGCATTCGGATGACTTTAAAAAACCCTTGCCCTGGCGGGTTATTCCTGAAATATCAGGCGGAGGTTATATTTTTGACCTGGGTTGCCATCAACTTGATGTTATTGATTTTATCCTTGGCCCCATTAATCAGGTTTCTTCAATGGCATTCAACAGAAGAAAATTATATGAACCGGAAGACTTTATTTCTGCAGGGTTTATCTGCGAAAGCGGAACTACCGGAGATGCACTCTGGGATTTTGCTGCTCCCGCTCATATGAAAGAAGACAAAATGATTATTTATGGTGAAAAAGGCAGGGTTGAGTTTTCATGTTTTGGATTTACACCTGTAAAACTGGTTGCCGGTAACAAGTTGAATTACTATAAACATGAGAAACCCCAGCACGTGCAAAAGAACTATATTCAAACAGTAGTAAATGAACTTACCGGCAAAGGCAAATGTCCGGGTGATGCTGCCAGCGCCGCACGTACAAATCTCATTCTTGATCTTTTGACTGCAGAAAAAAAATAAAAATTGCTACCTTCGCGCCTTAACCGGTAAAGATATATCCCTTAAAACCAGAAACTTTATGTCGATTCTGATCAAAAACGTTACAAAAAAATATGGAGAACAAAAGGCCCTTGATGATGTATCCATAAAGGTTAACAAAGGTGAGGTGGTTGCATTGCTTGGACCTAATGGTGCCGGCAAAAGCACAATGATGAAAATTATTACCTGTTATTTGCCACCAAACGAAGGAGAAGTAAAAGTTTTCGGGCATGATGTATTGTCGGAATCACTGAAAGTAAGGCGTGTTGTTGGATACCTGCCCGAGAATAATCCTCTTTACCCTGATATGTATGTGCGCGAATACCTTGAGTTTGTTGCCGGTATACATAAGCTGGGGAGCCGGTCAAAGCAACGTGTAAAAGAAATGATTGACCAAACCGGGCTTGAACTGGAACACCATAAAAAAATCGGGGCATTATCAAAAGGTTACCGGCAACGGGTTGGCATTGCACAGGCCCTCATTCACGATCCTGAAGTACTTATACTTGATGAACCCACATCGGGCCTTGACCCCAATCAACTGGTAGAGATCCGCAACCTGGTTCGTGAAGTGGGAAAACATAAAACCGTGCTGCTTTCTACGCATATCATGCAGGAAGTAGAAGCAGTATGCGATCGTGTTATAATCATTAACCGGGGAAAAATAGTTGCCGATGCTCCAACCCATGAACTTCAACTTCTTAATCTCACCAACCGCATTATCAAAGCTGAATTTGACCAGCCCGCCAATTTTGAGCAAATTAAAGAAATCAATGGAGTTGTGGAAGTACAACGGGAAAATGAAACCACCGTAAGAATTTTTGTGAAGAGCGATGAAGATTTGCGTGCTCATGTCTTTAAACTGGCAGTAGAAAAAAACTGGGTTTTGCTTTCCATGGGATATGAAGATCAAACTGTTGAACAGGTATTCCGCAAGCTCACTTTTAACACATAGGTCAATTAAAAATAATTTTTATGTGTACATTTGCAGCGCAAAAAAATTGTTATTGTTTACTCTAATATAAGAACATGGGTTATTTATTTACCTCCGAATCCGTTTCAGAAGGACATCCTGATAAAGTTTCAGATCAAATATCAGACGCATTGCTTGATGAATTTCTCAGACAGGATCCCGAATCAAAAGTAGCTTGTGAAACCCTTGTAACCACCGGTTTGGTTGTTTGTGCAGGTGAAGTTAAAACCAAAGCATGGGTTGATATACAAAACGTGGTAAGAGATGTTTTAAAAGATATAGGTTATACCGATTCGGCATATAAATTTGAAGCAGAATCATGCGGAGTGGTTTCGGCCATTCACGAGCAATCACCCGATATCAACCAGGGAGTTGAGCGTGAGAAAGAAGAAGAGCAAGGAGCTGGCGACCAGGGGATGATGTTTGGTTATGCTTCGCGCGAAACCGATGAGTATATGCCTTTACCGCTTGATCTTTCGCACATTTTACTGCAGGAACTTGCTGCCATTCGTAAGGAAGGGAAACTTATGCCCTACCTTCGCCCCGATTCAAAAGCACAGGTTACGGTTGAGTATGATGATAATCACCAGCCGGTAAGGATCGATACCATCGTGGTATCAACCCAACACGATGAATTTGTGCTGCCTGCCGGTAAATCGGGAGAAGAAAAGATAAAAGCAGAACTGGAGATGCAGCAAAAAATTAAAAGCGATATTGAAAAATTTGTAATCCCACGCGCTGCTGATATTCTTCCCGATCGCATAAGGCCACTTTTCACCAATGGATTCCGTCTTTTGGTTAATCCGACAGGGAAATTTGTAATCGGTGGACCGCATGGCGATAGCGGTGTTACAGGCAGAAAGATTATTGTTGATACTTATGGTGGCAAAGGTGCCCATGGGGGCGGTGCGTTTTCCGGCAAAGATGCAAGTAAGGTTGACAGGTCTGCGGCATATGCCACCCGTCATATTGCAAAAAATATGGTAGCTTCCGGTATTGCCGATGAGGTTTTGGTACAGGTTGCATACGCTATTGGAGTGGCTGAACCTGTGGGCTTATATGTAAATACTTACGGCACCGCAAAAGTAAATATGACAGATGTGGAAATTGCCGCAAAGATCAAAGGCATTTTTGATTTACGTCCTTACGCAATAATAAAACGCTTCGGCCTTAAAAATCCTGTATTCCTTCCCACTTGTACTTATGGTCACTTCGGCAGAACACCCTTTACAAAAGAAGTTGAAGTAAAATACCAGGATAAGGATACCCGTAAAGAACTTTCTAATGGTGAAGAAAAATATTTTAAAAATGTAGAATTTTTTGCCTGGGAAAAGCTTGATTATGTTGATGCGCTCAAAAAAGAATTTGGACTGTAAATAAAACACACCGGTTATGAGAGGGCTTTATTTTATGTAAAGCCCTTTTTTATTGATGTATTCAAAAACCTTTTCAGGCAGCATATACCTGAATGGCCTGCCTTGCGAAAAGGAACGGCGGATGATGGTAGATGATATTTCTATTACAGGTGCATCAGTCATACGCACTGACGGATGTTTTGCAAACTGTTCGCCTTTATAGCCAATCCGCGGATAAACCCAGATCTGTATCATCTCAAGAATGCTTTCATAGTTTTTCCACTTGTCAAAAGCATCCAGATTATCTGTACCTATAATTAAAACAAACTCTTCCCCGGAATACTTCTCCATCAATACTTTAAGGGTATTGTAAGTATAACTTGGCGAAGGCATATTGAATTCAATATCACTTACCTTAAAATCGGGATTACCGGCAACAGCCAGTTCCAGCATTTCCTTCCTTAACTGTTGGTGGGTTATTTCTTTTTGCTGTTTGGAAGGGTTTTGCGGAGAAACAACAAACCATATTTCATCCAGGCCACCCATAGAAAGCATATGATCGGCAATTATAAGATGGCCTGTATGAACCGGATCAAAAGATCCGAATAATAAACCTGTTCTTTGTTTTGAAGAATTCATGCTTCATCCAATGATTGTTATTCAAGAAAGGAAGCTATTGCTTGTTTTACTTCCATGATTGCCTTATCCAGATCACCATTAATAATTCTTATATCAAACTGGTTTGCAAACCCCAATTCATATTCTGCTTTACTAATACGTTTTTCAAGCGATTCGGGTGTTTCGGTACCACGCTTACTAAGTCTTTTATGAAGTTCTTCCAACGATGGTGGCTGAATAAAAATGGCCAGCGATTTATCAGGATATTTCTTTTTAATATTCAGACCACCTATAACATCCACATCAAAAATAACGTGTTTCCCTTTGCGCCATATTCTTTCTACTTCTGATATAAGTGTACCATAAAAATTACCTGAGTAAACTTCTTCCCATTCAAGAAACTTGCCGTCATCAATTTTCTTTAAAAATTTCTCGTCGGAAAGGAAGTAATAATCCTTTCCATGAACTTCACCATCCCTGGGTTGCCTGCTGCAAGCCGAAACAGAAAACTCAAGCTCCGGAAATTCAGGCAAAACAGCCCTCAGAAGTGTTGTTTTTCCGGAGCCGGATGGCGCACAAAAAATAACAAGTTTTCCTTCCATTATATATAATTGGTTTTTTGATATACTTACTGATTTTATAATACATTCATAAGCTGCTCCTTGATTTTTTCAAGTTCGTCTTTCATTTGCACTACGATTTTCTGTATACCGGCATCATTGGCTTTACTGCCTAAGGTATTAATTTCACGACCTATCTCCTGTGAGATAAACCCCAGTTTTTTACCCCCTGCTTCTTTGCTGCGAAGCGTTTCATTGAAATAGTCAAGATGTTTTCTGAGCCTTACCTTTTCTTCGGTTATATCTAATTTCTCAAGGTAAAAGATAATTTCCTGTTCAAACCGGTTTTCATCTACTTTTACATTTTCACCAATTTCCTTTAATGAACGGTAAATACGATCTTTTATATTCTGTATTCTTTCATTTTCAAAGGGCTTGATAAGATCGAGCAGCTCCCTGATCTTATTCTCCCTTTTAAGTATATCTTCAAAAAGATGCAGTCCTTCAGACTGTCTGTATTCATTTGCCTGGCTAACAGCTTCTTTAACTGATTTTTCAATTTCTTTCCACTCTTCAGGGTCCAGTTCTTCTGTTTGTGATTTTAATACATCAGGAAGACGAGTCAGCCCCGGGAGAAAGTCATCTGAAACACTTATATCCAAATCGTTGGCAACATCCTTAAGTTCTTTGTAGTACCTTATAAGTAGCGGTTTATTGATATAGCAACCCGTTTGCGTACCGGCTTCTTCAAGCGTAATTACAAGTTCAATTTTTCCGCGTTCCATTTCACTGCTAAGAATATTACGCAAAGTACTTTCTGTTTCGCGATACATAGCAGGGGTTTTGATGTTCAGATCAAGATTTTTACTGTTCAAGGCCCTGATCTCCGTCTTGATGGTTTTATCCTTGAAGTGGCAAATGGATTTGCCGTATCCGGTCATAGATGAAATCATAAAATCATTTTTTTGCAAACCTAATGGATTTTTTATTATGACAGACCTTTTTAAGGATTAAACTGAACCACAAATAAAAGAAAAAGGCTCGTAAAGAGCCTTTTATCATATAATATTATTTGATTAAATGTTTTTAAGCAACCTGACTGCTTCCCTTTACTATTTCCGGGTTATTGTTTTCCTTTTCCTTATCATCCTGCTCATCATCAGAAAAACCAACCCTATCCATCGTCCCCCATGTTTTTTCACCTATGAAATATTTGAAATTACCCCTGATGCTGAAAATAAGAATAAAAGGATGGTAAAAGATGGGCTCAAGCATAGCAGTAAACAACATTTTAATAACCTCCCGTTTTCGGTTATACCGGTGAAAGGATAACTCTTCGAAAAGAATAGCATAGTGCGAAAGAGTAACGGCAAATAAATAAATTACACTCAAAAGCAGGAAGAAAAACGGCCAGTTGGGAATACCCAATACGGCAATAATAATGAAGTAGATTATTCCAATAAATTCCATAATAGGAGCCAGCCACTCAAAGAAAAACCAGTATGGATGCCCTAACAATCCAAGGGTTTTATATTTTGGATTAAAGAACAGTTTAAAGTGCATGAAAAGACTTTCCATATTACCACGGGTCCAACGGTCGCGCTGGCGCCCAAGCACTTTGAGTGTTGCTGGCACCTCAGTCCAGCAAAGAGGGTCAGGAATATAAATTACCCGGTATTTCTCTTTTTGTTCTGACATGTACCGCCGCATTCTTACAATCAGCTCCATGTCCTCTCCTACCAGATTGGTATTATATCCACCTACTTTAAGCACAATTTCGCGGTTAAACATCCCAAATGCACCTGATACAAGTAAAAGACCGTTTAGTTTACTCCATGCCATCCGTCCCATCAGGAATGACCTTGTATACTCCAGCACCTGAACTCGTGGAATAAACTTTTTGGGTAATTTAACTTCAGTAATTCTGCCTTCTTCAATTTTACAAGAATTGGCTATCCGGATTACTCCGCCTGAAGCAATGATCTTTCTTTCGGTTTCCTCCAGAAAGGGCTTAGCCATAATGAGTAATGCATCTTCCACCAAAACTGAATCGACATCTACAACTGAAATATATTCTTTTTGTGAAAAATTGACCCCGGCATTTAAAGCATCTGCTTTGCCACCATTTTCCTTATCAATAACCACCAGTTTGTTAAAAGCTTTGTTCTTCGATTTATAAACTGCTTTAACAGTTTTGGTAGCAACTTTTTGCTCATAAAGCACATCAATGGGCTCAAGATCATATGCTTTAATGATTTTTTTCATGGAATCATCCTTGCTGCCATCATTTACAATAATAACCTCGAAATCGTTGTAGTGAAGCGATAAGAGACTGCGAATATTATCAATGATGGTTTTCCCTTCATTATAGGCCGGAGCAACTACAGAGATAGAGGGTGCTAATGGTGATGACAAAAGAACTTTATAGTCTATATACGAATTTTTGCGTATGTATTGCAGCATAGATAATGCTGAAAATATAGCCAGTGCAACATATGAACCAAAAATGAAAATGGTGAAAATTATGATACCATTTTCAATAATATATTGCAGGGTTCTGAAAAATTCAATCATAATTCGGAGGTTTGTTTTACATTAGTGATGATGGCTTTGAGAGTGGCATCTTCTTCCTTCATTAACTCATTAAGTGTACCATTACCCTGGGGATAAACAGAAAATATTGTTTTTAATGCAAGCATTCTGATGGCAAATGAATTGTCAGGGTCTTTTGCCACATAAGACAAAAAGGATAGTTCATTTTCCGATACAAGATTTTGCATGGCATCAATTATTTCATATCGTATCTTCCTGGGGAGCAAATCATCAAGACTTCTTACATCTTTTCGGCGTAACTTTTCGTTTTTCTCTTTTTCTTTATGTTGCCTGATAATATCAGATAACCTGTATGTTTCATCCTTAAATAACTGCAAAAGTTCAGGAACACATTCTTCTGATTCCATTGGCTTTAGGGCCTTAATTGCCGCAAGCCTTATTTCCGGATGCTCATGAAAGAGAAGTTGTTTTACTTTGGGTATTGCATTTACATGTTTGAAAAGCATTATCATACGCAGGGCAAAAACCACTACTGAGTGATTTTGATTATCCAGCCATGGCTCAAAGGAATCTATGTTTATCTGGTGATATATCAAAGTATCGTAAATGTTGATCATTTCCCAGTCGGAGAGGGTATATTTCAGATTATCAAGAAAACCCAGCGGATTTTCATCGGAAAGTTTTACTAAAGCCACCTGTGCTTCAACCCTTATTATAGGATTTTTATCATTAACAAACCTTGAAATATAATCATTGGCATCTTTTACATCCAACTGAGCAACTTCCTTAAATCCCTTTGATTTTAAATACCATCGTTTACTATATACTTTTTTAAGAGAATCTTTGTGCAGATCAAGATTAAAGTACATATCTCTGAGTTTTGAAGCAGCCTCCCCATAAAGATTGGAATGCAGAAACCTTAGCTCATCAATAAAGATCTGCCTGTTCATTTTATCATTTATACCCTTAAACTCAATTGTATCAACATCATCATTAAACAGAAAGTCGGCAATTTGTTCCTGAAACTCCTGCTTAAGCTCTTTTATTCTTCTGCGCTTTTTTGTTTTTAATTGCCGGTTAATAAGAATAACCACAAATAGTACAAATAAGCTTACAATAAGATAAACCAATATTACCAATAGTACTTTTACCTTTAGGGGGGCATGAATGTAAATTGACCGGGCACGTTGCCATAAACTTTGCTTTAATTCGCCATGGGTTTCTGATGGCATTTGGCTAAGATCAAGTTCAAAATTTCTAGTCGGGAAAAATACATGTAAAATATCAATATCTGTTGCCGGTACTTTTCGAATAGCTTCACTTGCAAAATCATAAAAGGATTTGCTAATGTTGATCTCAACATACTTATAAGGAATATATGCATTAGCAGTTGATTGGGCAAAACTTCCTCCCCCGGCAATCAAAAAAACCGTAACCAAAAAGAGAATAATTTTATTCCGGGTAATTATCATAAGTTCACAATTATTGACATAATTAAACGAATTCATCAGAAGCGGTAAATGATGCCGGCTTCAAAAATGAATGGATTTCCCCAAATGACATCTGATTCAAACAATTTATAACCCACACCTGTCCTGAAAAGAAATCTTTGAGATATTTTATGCTGGTAAAGGAGCATGGCTTCAAACAAAGTACCCCCCAGATCATAAACTTCCCCACCAATGAGCTTATCAAAATCAGCTGAAAATCCGCGACCTGCCATAATGGATAAATAATGATCATTGGAACCGAAGAATCTTCTCATGGTCAAAAAGTAGGATCGTCCATCGGGGTCATTTCCGTCAGATGAAAAAGAAAAATACGGCCTGAAAGAGAAATAGTAGTTTTTAAAATATTTACTTACCGACCCTGTAAGTATCAATAAATCCTTATTGTCAAAATTCAGTAACCGGAATCCGGCGGAAGCTTCCCAGGATGCAGGGAACCCTTGAAAAAGTTCAAATCCGAACCGGGAGAAGGGGAAGAGTTCACTATCAGGTGAAAAACCTGCATTCAGATAAAGATAAGTGCCCGACCTTATGGTTGGGTAGGCATCTAATTCCAGTTGCCAGCTTGAAATATCATATCTGTTGGCAATATTGGCTCTAAGTACAAGCGGGCCAAAAATTTCTGTTCTTCTTCCTGCTTCTCCATAAAATAAATGCCAGGGCTCGCTGTCCGTTTCAAGGAAATGATAACCCCTGTATCCTATCCCAATATGATTAATATATCTTGCAGACTCAATGGTTTTAAGCAAATCCTTGGCTTCTTTGTATGTAGGATCCATATCCAGCAACTGATTAATGACAACCACAGCAGCTGTTTCATCACCAGACTCCTTAAGGACAAGTGCTTTCCTGTAAAGAAGGTGGGTGCTGCTGGGTTGATCTTTCAATGCCAGATCAAGTAGCAGAAGAGCCTCATCATAATTCTCTGCCCACATTTCAACATCAATTAATGCATATAATGCATCTTTATTTCCTGGTACCTTTTGTCGTACTTCATTTAAAACTTCTCTTGCCTGATCATAATCCCCTTCCCAGGCAAACGTTCGTCCTTTCAATATCGCTGCATCATGGTAATCAGGATAAGATTTCAGTATTTGATCGCATAGTTCTCTGGCTTGAGCGTAAAGATTATTGTGAGCCAACTCACGGGCTCTGTTAAATGTGATATCCGGATTTGACGGATTTAATAATGAACTACCATAGGAAGGAGCTGATCCTGCCATAAAAAGAAAAGCCATTAACAAAAACTGTAATCTGGCAAGCCTTAACGGAATATCTTGTTTTATTTTGAATTTCATTGTTTCTATTGTTTTACAGTGAATCCCGCAAAAATGCAACCCGGGTTAAGTATAATACCATACCATGTACATTGTATGATATTTTATTAACAGACCCGGAAAAATACCTGATGATCAATTTTATCATCTTTTCAAAAGAAATCTTTTAACCCTTATTGAAAGCTCATTTGGGCTGAAAGGCTTGGTAAGATAATCATCTGCTCCCAGTTTAAATGCTTCAATAATGGTTTCTTCATTACCCACCTTTGAAAGCACTATGATGGGAGTTGACTTGCCCAATTCATTGCGTATCATATTAATGAGTTCAAGCCCACCGGTAAAAGGCATCAAGAGGTCGGTTAAAATAAGATCAAATTCCTCTGATTTTAACTTTTCACTGGCAGAGCGTCCATCATTTGCAACTACTACCTGATATCCGTCACGTTGCAATTTATGCTCAATGGCCTTGATCATCATAAAATCATCTTCACATACTAATATTTTTGCCATAACAATTGTATTTTGAATAACAGAGGTACCCCGGTTTTACAAAGACCAAATATATGTATCAGAATTGATTAAGCTTTAAGTATTTCACAGAATATTTGGCAATCTTCATTCCCCACAGCACCCTATGCGTTATTGGATTTTAATTTATCTTTATTTTTTATGTTTTTGTATGATTTATAATTTATTTCCCCTTTAATATTTCAATCCGGGAATTTTCAATTCTCACCCCAAAAGTACAGAAAAATATGTCAAAACATTAAAAAAAAAGCATGAAACAGATAATTTTGTTGAAAAAAACAATTTTCTTTAAGACTAAAAAAACCTAAAACAAGTCAATCGCTTTTTTATATTGAAAATTATTGACCAAATATATGATATATGCAGCCACAATCTTACCTTGTTTTAAGTTTAGGTTAATTTAATATTAACTTGATTTTAAATTAGCGGTAAGTTTAGTATTTACTTAATGCAAAATGCATTGCTGAAAAAATATTGGCTAAATTTGTGCGAACCAATTATATATTTTAAAGAATTGGTTTTGCCGAAAATGACAAGAATGAAAAACAAAACGAATATAAGTTTGCAAGCGAAGATTTATATATTACTTTTTCCCTTCTGTTGTTTTTTTCTTTTGGTTTCCGTTCAATCAATCTCACCTTTCTATTTTCAAATACATTGCAACCATGAAAAACAGCGATTATAAAATTTTGCTGGTTGATGATGAACCCGATATATTGGAATTTGTAAGTTATAACCTGAAAAGATCAGAATACCAGGTATATACTGCATCTAATGGTCGCGAGGCTATTTCATTGGCCAAAGAGCTAATCCCTAACCTTATCATCCTGGATGTAATGATGCCTGAGATGGATGGCATAGAAACCTGTGCAGAGCTCAAGAAAATCACATCGCTAAACGACACGATAGTTGTTTTCCTTACAGCAAGAAGTGAAGATTACTCACAACTGGCAGGATTTGAAGCAGGGGCTGATGACTACATAAGTAAGCCTATCAAACCGGGATTGCTTACCAGTAAGGTGAAAGCCCTGTTAAGGCGATGGGCCGGTCAGGAGCAGGAAAAAGGAACCCTGATTAAAGCCGGTAATATTACCATAGATAAAGAAAGATACCTGATCATAAAAGCAGACAAGGAGGTTGTACTGCCTAAAAAGGAATTTGAATTACTTACTTTGCTGGCAAAAAAACCCAATAAAGTATTCTCAAGAGAAGAGATATTTGCCAAAGTTTGGGGTAATAACGTGGTTGTTGGCGACCGTACCATTGATGTACACGTTCGTAAACTCAGAGAAAAGATTGGCTCTGAATGTATTAAAACCATAAAAGGAGTAGGTTATAAATTTGATGCCTGAGAACCCATATGAATTTTTCAACATCGCAAAAACTTTCTTTACTCGCAGCATTTATTATTACCGGGATTTATTCTCTTGTTTATTCACTGATAGTAATCCTGACTGAAACACCCTGGAGTTACACGGTTTTTTTCTTTTCCAACATTGTCATTTTTCCGGTATCCTATTACATCTACAAATACATTCTTGATAAATTTATTTACGAAAAAATCCGGCTCATTTACAAAACCATTCATAATCTCAAAGTATCGCAAAAAAAACCAAAAACAGAGCTTCTGGGTAAAAAAGATATTATTGATCAGGCCAACAGAGAAGTGCTTGAATGGGCTGAAAATAAAACGCGCGAAATAGACGACCTGAAAAAACTCGAAGCCTACCGCAGAGAGTTTCTTGGTAATGTATCTCATGAACTCAAAACTCCGATCTTCAATATACAGGGTTATATTTTAACCTTGCTTGACGGTGGTATGGACGACCCGCAAATCAATAGAAAATACCTTGAAAGGACAGAAAAGAGTATTGACAGGATGATCTCCATTATCCAGGACCTGGAAGCCATTTCAAAATTTGAAGCAGGTGAATTCAAACTTAAATATTCAGCTTTTGATATCGTTGAACTCGCTAAAGAGGTGATGGAGTTTCTCGAAATTAAAGCATCGCGTAAAAATATAAGGCTTTATATGGCTCAAACCTATGATTCACCCATCATGGTTTATGCAGACCGCGAACGCATACAACAGGTGCTTACAAATCTCATTGTCAACTCCATAAAATACGGTTCAGAAAACGGCCACACCAAAATAAGCTTTTTTGATATGGATGAAAATATACTGGCAGAAGTAACAGATAGTGGTATGGGTATTCCCCGTGAAGAACTACCGAGGGTTTTTGAAAGGTTTTATCGTGGCGACAGAAGTCGCACCAGGATCAAAGGAGAAGGGGGTTCAGGTCTGGGCCTAGCAATTGTAAAACATATCATTGAAGCCCACCAGCAAACTATTAATGTAAGAAGCACACAGGGAGTAGGATCAACCTTTGCATTTACACTTAAAAAGGGGAAAACATCATCTGCTCTGAAACGAA
>SLOJ01000249.1 GCA_007132585.1 Bacteroidales bacterium
CCATCTTCCAGAAATGCCAGCCCGGCCGGGTTATAATACGTACCTGTTGCGTCAATTACAGCATCCTGAACAGGTTTGCGGATAAACGATGCACTTTGGTTGGTATTGGTTACAATACCTCCTGACCATGCGCTCAATGGCAATAGAATTGCCAGCAAAAGAAAACTTAATTCACGTTTGTTCATCTCTTATTTTTTTATGATTAATAAATGATTTGATTGATCGGTTTGTTTGGTTTGAGTAAGCGAAACGTATTTGTAATACGATGCAATTATTATTTGGTTGCACTATTCTATCTAAAAGAATTAAAAAACAGAATATACGCAACAAAACCCCAAAAATGAATGTTTTAAGGCACAAAAGTATAAAAAAATAACCATTATACGGACGTATAATTAATTTATCAGAAAGGTCTAATATGTAAAACTGCTGCCACCAATAAATTCTCTTAGAATGCTGGTAGGGGGAATTTCATTGGGATTGATGGGTTTTAGCAGATCTAATATCCGGTTTAGCCGCTTTACTTCTTCTTTAATGATTTCGTTTTCTGCTTCTGCAGGTCTTAGTATTCCCGGAGCATAGTGTGCAAACACAGCAATTTCATATATCAATGATGAATTGAAAATAGCATGGGCACTTTCCTGGAATGGAAAAATGCTGTGATATTCGTTTTCCATAACATCGGGCCAGCGCTTTATGGTTTCATTAAACGAGTATCCCCTGAACAGATGATCTCTTACCAGCCTTCTTATTAATCTGTGATCGGAGGTTGACAAGGGCAAATGATCGTGTATATTGATTGTATTCAGAGCTGAAACATACAGGCGGTATGATTCAATATCCATTTTATTTTGCCATAGATCAGGATTTAGCCCGTGAATACCCTCCACAATAATATAGGTATCAGGTTCAATTCTGGATGGGGAAGGATCAGGTATAGCGCCCTTACCATCAAAATGGTAGCGAGGCATATGAATACTTTCGCCATCCATAAGCTGATGAATGGTATTGCAGAATAATTCAAGATCCAGTGCCGTAATTTGCTCAAAATTCTGAAGGCCGGTATCAGGATCAAAAGGTATTCGGGAATGGGGCAGGTAAAAGTTATCAAGTGACATGATCAGCACTTTTTTCCCCATAGCTTTAAGTTCTATAGCAAGACGATTTGCTGATGTTGTTTTTCCTGAAGATGTGGGCCCTGCAAGAAAAATCAAACGGGGTTTTAAAGGATGGCTAACAATATTATCGGCAATACGACCAATTCTTTTGGCCTGATAGGCTTCTGAAATTTTAATAAATTCTGAAAGCTCTCCATTGTCAATCACTTCATTCAACTGGGCAATACTTTCAATTCCCAACTGCTTCATTGATTCTTCCGATTCATCAAATCTTTTCAGATATTTACTGATCTCAAGTCTTTTGGGCATTACCCGCTCAAAAAAATCAGGATCAGCAATCAGGAAAAACCCTTTTTTATATGGTACGAATCTGAATCTGTTAAGCCTTTCATATTGTTCATTCAAATGGTTAAAGAACAATTCACCATTTCCATTCAGATGCGCCAGATGCAACCCTTCATCGAAGTTATCATCTTTTGATTTCAAAAGTTCAAGAATATCTTCACGGTTACTTTCTTTGAAATACCGGAGAATTTTTTCTCGTGGAAGAATCTCTTGCCTGAAGCCAATATCTTCAGAAATTAGTTTTTTTATTCTGTTTTTAATTTTCAGGGCATCCTGTTCAGTAAGCGTAAAATCTTTGAAATAACCATAAACACCGCCCGGAATACTGTAAGCAATATAGTATTCATGGTTTTCATAAACATCAGCAACTGCTTTATTGAACAAAACCAGTAAAGGTTCAAGGAGACTCCTGAATGCTGTTTTTGAAAATAATGTTTCCTGTTGACCCTTAAGTTTCGTTGTTTCCATTTAAAAGATGTTTGATGAGATGTGTACGCCTTGGTTTAAAGAGCTGCATACTGCCGATTGTTTATTTTATGGGAAAAATTATTTCAAAGGTACATCATATAATTCACCATAGTTAAGTGTATTTCGGTTTTTAAAAACTTTTATAAAACAACAGTGTAATTTTTTTATATGTATTTGTATTAGTTTTTCAAATTTTATGTAGGTTTGTCAATCAGAAAAAAAACGGCTCCAATGTCTGTTTTTTATATACAAAGCAAAATTTTAACAAAAAATACCGGATCATGACAGACCTTTCAACCAGCTACATGGGCTTAACGCTCAAAAACCCAGTAATTGTAGGCAGTTCGGGCTTAACCCGCACAGTTGACCAGCTTGTAAAAGCGGAAGAAAAAGGTGCAGGAGCTGTGGTGCTGAAATCATTATTTGAAGAACAAATTAAATTTGAAATTCGCAAGGTATTTTCTTATGATGACGTGCAAAGTGCGTATACCGAAGCCGATGATTATATTCGCAATTATTCACGTGCCCAAACTATTAATGATTATCTCAAAGTAATAAAAAATGCCAAAAGCAAACTCAGTATTCCTGTAATTGCCAGTATAAACTGTGTGAGTGCTGATGAGTGGCCTTCTTTTGCTAAGGAAATTGAGAAAGCGGGTGCCGACGGATTGGAACTTAATGTTTTTGTTCTTCCGTCAGATATTGATACACCGGGTATAGAATATGAAAAAATCTACTTCAACATTATCGAACAGGTTAAAAAGCAGGTAAAAATTCCAATAGCCATAAAAATGTCGTACCACTTTTCAGGACTTGCAGAGCTTGTTAAAAAGGTATCCTGGTCAGGCGTGCAGGGTATCGTGCTATTCAACAGGTTTTTTAATCCGGATATTGATCTCGAAAAGTTTAGCATAAAACCGGGCAACCTTTACAGTACCCCCGAAGAGATTTCCACTTCGCTCCGGTGGATTGCCATACTGGCAGGTAGGGTGCAGACTGATCTTTGTGCATCTACAGGGGTGCATGATGGTTATGGTGTTGTTAAGCAACTGCTGGCCGGTGCGCATGCAGTACAAATATGCAGTACATTGTATAAAAACGGGTTCGATCAGATACCACTGATCATTGACCAGTTACAATCATGGATGGAACAACACAATTTCTCCGGTATTTCTGATTTCCGTGGAAAACTAAGTTATAAGAAATCTGATAATCCTGCTGTATTTCAAAGGGTTCAGTTTATGAAACATTTTGCAGGAATTGATTAATTCATTCAACTATCCAGGGTACCAAATACTTTTCTGAGTATTTCATTTATCCTGGCCTGGGGATCTGTTCGTATCTTAATTTCTTCTTCGGCAATAAGAAAAAATAAACCATCAAGGGCTTTTGCAGTGGCATACTCAGCAAGATCGGGATCAAGTGTATTCATAGAAGGGCTGAATTGTGCAATCGGATTATATACATTGATGATTTCTGACCATGCAGTTGCTGCACCAACTGACTCAAGTGCATCTTGAATATCAGGCTTAAATGCTGCATGAAGGCTGGTGAATGTGCGATCATAAAGATACATGGTTGCAGCATTGTTATCGCCATTTAAAATATCCCATGCATCAATAATTGTAATACCTGTAATAGCATCAATAAATATGGGTTTTGCTTTCTCCGAAGCATTTTCTGCACCCCGGTTCATAAGCAGAACAACTTCATCAAGCAAGGGACGAATTATAACTAAGTTATTGTTTATGTAATTGTATGCACCCATGGCATCTTCGGGCCATGGAATTTTTATATCAGGATTTCCAAAATAACCATCAAATCTGTTCGATTCTTCAACCGAGTTGTTTGTGCCTACTTTCAGAGTTTCTTTCAATCCGTCTATTACTTCATCTTCGGTAAGTCCAAGGGGTATTATAAGATTTCCATCTTCATCACATGATTGAAAAGATAAACTGAAAATCATTATAAAAATAAGTTGAAAGCTAATAATCTTTGAATTCAGAAATTTCAAACTATTCTGTTGCATATGTAAATTGTTTGATTGTTATAATAAACAGGTTATCAGGGATATAACAAAATGCCTGAACAAAATATCTTTGCATTGGTTACATTGCTAATTAATTACAAAGTTCTTTTATATTTTTGGTTATACTATTCGGTTTTTACTTGGTTTTAAACAATCTTTGGATAACAAAAATTAACTTTTATATATCTAGATAATTAGATATTTTTGTATTGCTTTACAGCCAAGAAAATAAAAATGTTTACAGGTATGTAAATAATTCAGTTCGATTGATAAACTTAATGCTTAAAAACTTATGAGTAACAAAAGACAGGAAAACAAAGAAAACTTCTGGCACAAGACAAGACCTGTTCAAATTGCAGTAGTAGTTATAGCCGCTGCTTTGGGCACTGTAATGTTATTTAATTCGGGCAATGGTAATGCTGTTAATACTTACACTGAAGTTAGCTCAGAAGAAAGTTTGGTTTTAAATGTAACCGATGACAACTTTGAGCAAATAATTGCCGATGGAGTTACATTGGTTGATTTTTGGGCTGTTTGGTGCCCGCCGTGCCGGATACAAAATCCAATTATTGAAGAAGTGGCTCAGGAAATAGGGGATATAGCTAAAATTACTAAACTTGATGTTGACCATAATCCAAATGCTGCAAGGATGAATGGAGTTCAAAATATCCCCACCCTGATAATTTTTAAAGATGGTAAACAAGTTGAACGTTATGTTGGTGTTCAGCAAAAAGAAACGCTTGTTGCTGCAATTCAAAACCACCTTTAAAACAGTAAAAGGTAAATAACAGAAGTCAAATAACAGGAAGCAATTCATTGCTTCCTAACTTAAATTTTATTATGGAACATTTAAATTTAGAGACATTCAAAAGCAAAGTATTTGATTTTGAAAACAACAAAGACTGGAAATTTGAAGGCGACAAACCATGTATAATTGATTTTTATGCTGATTGGTGTGGACCCTGCAAAATGGTAGCACCCGTATTGGAAGAGCTTTCAAAAGAATATGAAGGAAAAGTTGATATATACAAGGTAGATACCGAAAAAGAACGTGAACTCAGCGCAATTTTCGGTATTAAAAGTATTCCTTCAATTCTGTTTGTACCAAAGGATGCACAACCTCAAATGGCAGCAGGTGCACTTCCTAAAACAGCCTTTGAAAAAGCCATAGAAGACGTATTGGGTGTAGCAAAATAAATTACAGGTTGGGATTTTATCTTATCAGAAAATAAATATAATTATGGAAAATTCCGGAAATGAAAATATGAACAACACAACACAAAAAGGAAACATCTCCCGCAATAAATATCTTTGGGTGATAGGTTCTTTTACGCTTATCGGTGTACTGGGTGGTTTTACTTACTATACATTTATCGGATGCGAAAGTGGTTGTACCATTCAATCTAATCCCTATCTTTCCATGATCTGGGGAGGAGCCATGGGATATCTTTTACCGGATATTTTTTTGAAACCCAAATCTAAAGAATAAAAAAAGAGCTCTTCGGAGCTCTTTTTTTTGGAATATTTTTTTATTTGCTGGTATATTGCTTGCTACTTGGGTGCTGTTCGCAATAAATATAACCCAAGTATGGCAAATATAATATTAGGAATCCATGCCGCAATAACCGGCGGAAGATTTCCGTTGGTGGCAAAAGTGGTTGATACCTGCATAAATAGTATAAAAGCAAAACTAAGCGTTAAGCCAATGCCCAGGTGAAGTCCCATACCGCCTCTTACCTTTCTGCTTGATAAGGACACCCCAATAAGTGTAAGCACAAGAGTTGCAAAAGGGAAAGCTATGCGACGGTGTTTTTCTACAAGGTAAAATTTAATATTTTCAGAGCCTCTTAACCGCTCATTGTCAATATAAGCCTGTAATTCTCTGAAATTCATGGCATCCATTTCACGTAAGTTTTGAATGAAATCATCGGGAGAAAGATTTATTACCGTATCTAACCGGTTGCCAAAACTCAGATTTTCTCCGATGCTGTCAATTTCCCTGGAAAAATAATTTCTTAACGACCATGTAGCGGTACTGTCAACCCATTCGGCCCGGTCAGCCGTAATTTTATGAGTTAATTGTCCGTCGGAGATACTTTCAATGGTGAATTTATATCCTACGTTTATTCTTTCATTGAATGATTCAAGGTAAACAAATTCACCCGGTCTTATCTGCATATGAATGTTTCTTTCTCTGAATTGTCGGTTCTTTCTGAAATAGGTCTCTTCGAAGTCGAGTCTTTTTCTGTTGGCATCAGGTATCATTACATTAGAGAGATAGATGGAAAGCATAGCAAGTACAGTAGCCGAGAGAAAATAGGGTATAAGCATGCGCCTGAAACTGATACCTGAGCTTAAAATGGCAACAATCTCACTATTAAAAGCCATTCGCGATGTAAAATAAATTACAGCAATAAATGTAAATAACGGGCTGAAAAGATTAATAAAATAGGGAATAAAATTCAGGTAATAATCAAAAAGAATTTCATTCAGCGGTGCCTGGTTTTCAATAAAATTGTCAATGCGTTCGGAAAGGTCAAAAATTATTACAATCAGAATTATCAATGCGATGGCATAAAAAAAAGTTCCGAGAAACTTTCTTATGATATAAAAGTCTAATTTTCTAAGTTTCATCTGCAGAGGCAGTATTCAGATTTTCGCTATCAATCTTTGGCGTTAAATCTTATTGTTTTAAATTCTAAACGTTCTTTATGCTAATTGCAATAAAATAACGCAAAGTTAGCATTTTTCGTGTTCGTGATTTGGTAAAGACTTTGAGTGTTATAGCCTTTGAGATAATTTTGAAACCATAATACTTTTCCAGGTTGAAAAATCACCTGATTCAATATGTACCCTGGCTTCTTTCACCAGCCACAAATAAAAACCCAGGTTATGCATTGTTGCTATTATTGGACCCAGCATTTCACCGGCCACAAAAAGATGCCGCAGATAAGCTTTTGAATACATCACATCTACGAAGGTTTTACCTGCAGTGTCGATTGGAGAGAAGTCCTTTTCCCACTTTTTATTTCTCATATTGATAATTCCTTCACTTGTAAATATCATACCGTTTCGGGCATTTCGTGTAGGCATAACACAATCAAACATATCAACACCCATCGCAATACTTTCCAGAATATTTACCGGGGTACCCACGCCCATCAGATACCGGGGCTTATCATCAGGTAAGATGGAGCAAACAAGGTCTGTCATTTCATACATCATTTCTGCAGGTTCGCCCACCGATAAACCACCAATTGCATTACCATCGCGGTTTTGTTCTGCTATAAATGCCGCAGATTGTTTACGCAGGTCTTTGTAAGTGCTGCCCTGAACTATTGGAAACAAAGTTTGATTATAACCATAAAGTCCCTGCGTGTTGTCAAAATGTTCACAGCAACGTTTCAACCATCTGTGGGTAAGCTCCATTGAAGTTTTGGCATAATCGTATTCGCAGGGGTAGGGGGTACATTCATCAAATGCCATAATAATATCTCCGCCTATTGTTCGCTGGATATCCATTACACTTTCCGGAGAAAACGTATGTTTTGAGCCATCAATATGCGACTGAAATACAACACCTTCTTCCTTAAGTTTTCTTCGATGTGCCAGTGAGTATACCTGATAACCGCCACTATCAGTAAGAATAGGTTTTTCCCATGCGTTAAATTTATGCAATCCGCCGGCTTTTCTTAAAATATCAAGTCCCGGGCGTAGATAAAGATGGTATGTATTTCCAAGGATAATTTCTGCGTTTACCTGCTCGGTAAGATCCTTGTTATGTATTGCTTTTACTGTACCTGCGGTTCCCACAGGCATAAATATGGGGGTATCAATTTTTCCGTGATCTGTAATAATTGTTCCACTTCTGGCGTTGCTTGATGTATCGGAATGACGGATATGAAACTTCATGAAAAAACCTGTATTAATAATTTTTCAAAGATAGTTGATATTCCTTTAGATTGGCTATTTTTGCACCTTTCAAAATTAAAGGGAAACGAATGATACCTTTTACTGAAATGATCAGAGATGCCCAGTGGGTTGCTCTGCTGTTCCTGGCTTTTTTTACTTTCATTTCACTGATCTACTATTGGTCTGTATTCAGCCGTATTGCATTCAGTTCATTACCAAAGGAAATCCCTGATAAGGACGAATTGCCTGTATCTGTTGTTATTTGTGCTAAAAATGAGTACGAAAACCTTGAAAAAAACTTGCCTCCGATACTGGAACAGGAATATTCTGAATATGAAGTTATCCTTGTTAATGATTTTTCAGATGATGACAGTTATTTTTTGCTGAAAAGATTACAGGAAAAGTATCCGCACTTCAAAGTAATTAACCTTCGTGAGAATGTAAATTTCTTTTCAGGAAAGAAGCTTGCACTTGCCTTGGGCATAAAGTCTGCCAAATACGACATTATTCTGCTCACCGATGCCGATTGCACCCCGGCAGGAAAGAATTGGATAAAAAGCATGCTATCGGCATTTGGTAAAAAAACCGAGTTGGTATTGGGTTACGGTGGATATCGATCATTGCCCGGTTTTTTAAACCTGTTGATTCGCTACGATACGATGTTGATTGCTCTTCAATATTTGGGGTTTGCACTTGCCGGTAAACCTTATATGGGAGTAGGGAGAAATCTGGCATACAAAAAGGAATTATTTTTTCGGCATGGAGGCTTTACCTCTCATTATAAAGTAAAATCGGGAGATGATGACTTGTTTGTAAACAAAGCTGCCGGCAGGCATAACACAAGCATATCATTATCACCTGATAGTTTTACCATTTCGGAACCTGAAAGATCCTTTAAAGGATGGTTCAAACAAAAAAAACGCCACTTATCTACCGGTATCTATTATAAAAAAGGGGATAAATACAGACTGGGATTATTTGCTTTTTCACAAACCATGTTTTATATTTCTTTGATAGCTTATCTGATTCTGATGAAATGTTGTTTAACTTTATACATTGCATTGGGGTTAATTTTCATAAAATATTTTTCTCTTTTGCTTATTCTCAATTATGCAGGTAAAAAGTTTAATGAACGGAAATTATTTTTATATTCGCCAATATTTGATATAATATTCGCATTTTTAAACCCTGTTTTTGCAATATCAAATTTATTATACAGGAAAAATAAATGGAAGTAAACCCAAATCTCACAGAAAAAGCTCAAAGAGATTATGAACTGGTAAAGCAAGCCGTAGAACAAGGCAATCAGCTTGCTTTTACTGAACTGATGGGGTTATACCGCGATACCATTTATTTTATGCTGGTAAAAATGACCGGCAATGTTGATGATGCAGAAGACCTTACCCTTGAAGCTTTCGGTAAGGCTTTCAAAAACTTGTCGCAATATACACCTGACTATGCTTTCAGCACCTGGCTTTTTAAGATAGCATCGAACAATTGCATTGATTTTATGCGAAAAAAGAAGAAGAATGTGCTGGCCAATGATAATTATGAGGATGTCAATGAATCTTACCACATTAAAAGCATGCCTGCAGGGGGGCTTGATCCTGAAGAAAATCTTATAAAATCGCAGAAGATTGAACTTATGCGTAAAGTGGTAGATAAACTAAAACCCCGCTATAAGAAACTTATACAGTTAAGATACTTTGATGAATACTCTTATGAGGAGATCTGCGAAGAACTTGATCTGCCTCTCGGAACTGTAAAAGCACAACTTTTCAGGGCCCGCGAATTCCTGTTTAATATTTTAAAAGATTCGCAGGAAAGATTTTAGGGGCAGCCATTGCATTAAACTGCCCAGATTTCCCATTAAAAAGAATATTTTATTATTTTATTCTTTCGGTATCATTCTGAAAAACAGGCCGGGCGATTCAGTGAGTACATATAAATAGCCGTCGGGCCCCTGACGAATAGCTCTGAATCGGGCAAATCCCTGAAGTAGTTTTTCTGTATCAACCACCTGCCTTCCGTCAATTACCACCCTATGGATATGTTGTCCTGCCAGAGCACCTACCATGAGATTTCCCTGCCATTGCGGATATTTATCGCTGGTTACAAGATCCAAACCACAGGGAGCAATGGAAGGAGTCCAGTGAAGAATGGGATCAACCATGCCAGGCAGAGTTGTATCGGGTGTTATAACAGTTCCATTGTAATTGATGCCATGCGTTGCAAGGGGCCAACCGTAGTTTTCACCTTTGATAGAAACATTGATTTCATCACCACCCCTTGGACCATGTTCATGTGTCCACAGATCTCCTGTTTCAGGATGAATAACCATGCCCTGAATATTCCGATGACCATATGACCATATTTCAGGCATGGCACCCGGTTCATCAACAAAAGGATTATCTTCGGGTATAGAGCCGTCGTCTTTTATTCTTAAAACAGTTCCTCTGTGGTTTTCCAGATTTTGTGCATCATTCATTACACCTCTGTCGCCAATAGTTGTGAACAAATAATTGTTCTTATCAAAAACAATACGGCTCCCAAAGTGAGCTCCACCGGAAGAGTAAGGTTGCCCCTGAAAAATTTTTTCAAACTCAACTATTTGGTTATTATGAAGCTTACCTCTGCCAATGGCTGTGTTTCCACCACCTTCACCAGGGGAAGCGTAGGCAAAATAAAGCCACCCATTTTCATTATAATCAGGATGCATAGCAACATCCAGCAGACCTCCCTGTCCATGTGCCCATATTTCTGGCAACCCGGAAACAGGATCACCATGCAGCTGACCATCTCCCCAAATAAGTAAATTGCCCGGACGTTCTACAATCAGGATACGGCCGTCAGGCAAAAATTCCATGCCCCAGGGATTCTGAAGTCCGGTAGCCAATGTGTCAATTTTTACTGAAAGGTCACCTGTTTGATATTGAGTTTCCTTATCTGAAGAACTGCAGGAAATCATAAACAAAGTAATAATTATCCCACTAAAAAGAATTTTCTGAATATACATAATACTGGTTTTTTTTATGATCATTATTTTTAATTCATAAAGTTAACAGCCATCAACAAGAACTTTACTTTTTGATGTTGTTTATTAAGGTTAAACTATGTTAAATAGATGTTTTGAGACCAAAAACATTTTCTTACATGATAAATATACTTATAAATCACGGATATGAAATGTTTCTATCAAATAAAACTCTTTCTTTTTCATTGTCAATGATAAATATCTTTCATATTTTACACTCTTTTGTATCTTTAAAAAACTGATTGTTAGTACGTTAATTGCAGAAAATATTATATTTTATTATGAGTACATTTCCGAATCTAAATATTAACTTTGAAGGTGTTTAAGAATAGTCTGATCATAAAACAAAAAGCTTTACAATCTGTTAGTTTTTAGATGAGTAAGTTATTTAAGTAACAATATTGTTGCATTATTATTTTAGGAAAACAAGCCAATGCAAATTAAAAGAAATTTTGACCTTTTAGACAGGTTCAATCAGTATCCTGATACTATAGGAAAATTTAAACTGGCCGGTGTTGAAAACGGCAAATGGAGAGAGTACAACACCAAAGATTATAAGGATATAGTTTGGAATGTAAGTATGGGCCTTTTATCATCAGGTTTCAAACCAGGTGATAAAATTGCTACTATTACCAACAACCGTCCTGAGTGGAATTTCATGGAAATGGGGATTGGTATGGCAGGTATGGTTCATGTTCCGGTACATCCCACATTATCAGAAGATGAGATTACTTATATACTTAATCATTCTGAGTCATCTATGGTTATAGTATCTGATTCAGCTTTATACAAGAAACTACAAAATGTAAAAGATAAGCTGAGTTTTACCCACCGTATTTTAACTTTTAACCAGGTTGAAGGAGCGGAAAACTGGTCGGTTATTCCAGAAAGCGGTAAAGCAAATGCTGCTGAATATTATGATAAGGTAATGGATATTCGCGAGAGTATCTCTGAAGAAGATCTTTTAACTATAATTTACACATCAGGCACAACGGGCTTACCCAAAGGAGTAATGCTTTCTCATAAAAACCTTATGAGTAATGCAATAGGAACATCTGAAATACAACATCTTAATCATAACCACAAAGCATTAAGTTTTCTGCCATTGTCGCATGTTTTTGAGCACATGGTAAATTATCAGTACCATTATCTTGGTGTAAGTGTATATTATGCAGAAAGTATCAACACAATTGCCCGTGATATTAAAGACCTCCAGGTAGATGGTTTTATTGCTGTGCCACGCTTGCTTGAGTCCATTTATGACAAAATTATGCAAAAGGCAAAAAAACTGAGCAGCGCGAAACGTTTTATATTCATGCAGTCGCTTAAACTGGCTGAACAATATACACCTTATAAAAAACATTCATTATCCTACCGTATTCGTCATTACCTGGCCGATAAATTGGTTTTCAGCAAGTGGCGCGAAGCGCTAAGCCCAAACCTTACATTTATAGGATGCGGTGGTTCAGCTTTACAACCACGCCTTGCCAGAATATTCTGGGCTGCCGGGCTTCCTGTTTTTGAAGGATACGGACTTACAGAAACATCACCCGTTGTTGCAGTTAATTATTCAAAACCGGGTTTTGTTATGGCGGGCTCTGTTGGTAAGATATTGAAGGATGTTGATGTAAAGATTGCCGACGATGGCGAAATTTTGATAAAAAGCCCAGGTCTTATGATTGGCTATTACAAAGACCCTGTTGCAACTTCGGATGTAATTGATAAGGATGGTTGGTTCCATAGTGGTGATATTGGCGAACTCACACAAGAAGGATTTCTTAAAATTACCGATCGTAAGAAAGAAATTTTTAAGATGTCGAACGGTAAGTATGTTGCACCCCAGCAAATTGAAAATAAACTCAAGGAGAGTTTTTACATACAGCAGTTAATGATTGTGGGTGAGAATCAAAAATACCCGGCTGCCATTATAAGTCCTAATTTTCAGGAATTAGCACAATGGTGCCAGAAGAAAAAGATTCAGTTTCAGGATCATACTGATTTGATCAGAAACACTGAGGTTGTGAAGCATTTTCAGGAGGAAATCCGGAAATTCAATAAAAAACTCAGTGAAAGCGACCAGGTGAAAAAGATCATTCTAATCGCCGATGAATGGAGCCCGATAACAGGTGAGCTTTCTTCCAGCCTGAAACTGAAAAGACAAGTTATAATTCAAAAATATAAGGACCTTGTTGAAGCGGTTTATAATCCGAAAAGAGAACCAATTGCTGTGAAAAGCAATGATAATAACTAGACTGCAAGGTAATTAACCTGACAATTCTGTGTTAAAAAGGATTTCTGTTTACAGAAGTCTTTTTTTTTATGTGTGCCGTGCATGGCCTATAACTTGGTGGTGAAAGTCCACTATGGGGGTTTGTAGTCGCCAACCATTAGCCAAAGGCAAGGGTGTCCATTGCGAGGTGGAATCTGAAGGAAGCCGGAGGCAAACCTCTGCCCCGAGGAACACGAACCACATCAGGCATAACCGATGGGATGAGATTGCATAACAAATCAAAGTCCAAAGGCTACACGGACATCGGGATGTAAATGTGGCGGGGATATGGAGGGAAGGTTATAGGTCTTACCACGGGAGGTCTCACAGACGTGCGGAAACAGAGTAAGAAGCACGGTTGAAACAAGATTTACTGTGAGAAGTCAGCCGAGGCCATAGTACCATTAAACGACAATAATGGGAAGGGCCGAACCTTAAGAATTGAGTAGTAAATGAATGTTACCCTATGCAGGAAAGAAAGCAGAAAATCTTACCAACTAAGACCTGGCCACAGAAAGACAGGACGGAATCCGAAGGCTATGTGGGAGGGCAGACCTATATGGGGATAACTGAAAACAACCTCACAAACAACCACTTAGTAGAGTATGGATTGTTGGAGTTTATTGTGTCGCCGTCCAACCTTAATGCAGCGTATTTACAGGTGAAACGCAACAAAGGCGCTGGTGGCGTAGATAAGATGGAAGTCGAATCCTTACAGGATTATCTTATCACACACAAAGAAGAACTCGTGTCATCCATACAAA
>SLOJ01000169.1 GCA_007132585.1 Bacteroidales bacterium
CAGTTAAAAATGTTTGCGTAAATTTGCAACGTCAAAACGACGGGGTACCATAGCTCAGTTGGTAGAGCAACGGACTGAAAATCCGTGTGTCCCTGGTTCGATTCCGGGTGGTACCACGTTATCAAAAAGACGAAACGCTGCAATCTTATGATTGCGGCGTTTTTTGCTTTTATAACCAATGAAACCTGCATGAGCAAAGCGCTCACAGAGGATAATGACCCAAGTGTAGTTAATTACTTAACTAAATTGTAGTTTCTGGCTAAACTCAAAAAAAAGATTAAACCAGTAGCTTTGGCATAACAATTTGAAAATTGGGTTAATTTTACATATGATATTTTTATCAGAGCTAAAAAATTGAAAAAATGAAAAGACAAATTCTGGCAGGCATTATTATATTGTTTTTCATCCTAAGTGGTTGTGATCAGCTCAGGCAGATTGCAGAAGAAATGGAAACCCCGCGACCATTAACCGAGCAGGAAGTAGTTCGCGGGCTGAAGCAGGCACTAACGATTGGTGCAGACTCAGCAGCCTCGGGATTGGCAAGGCGCGATGGTTATTACCTTGATAATGCAGTAAGGATTAATCTACCCCCTGAAGCCAGAGTTATAACAGAAAATATATCATATCTCCCGGGCGGAGAAGCTTTGGTTCAGGATATTGTACTTCGTATTAACAGGGCAGCGGAAGATGCTGCCCGTGAAGCCGGCCCGATTTTTGCACGGGCTGTTACCCGAATGACCATTCAGGATGGATTTTCCATTTTAAGAGGTGAAGATGACGCTGCAACACAGTATCTTAAAAGGAACACCTACCATGAACTTTATCAGCTTTATCAACCCAGAATCAGAGCTTCTACAGAGAAGCCTATTGTGGGCAATGTTTCTACCATGGAAGCCTGGGAAACCCTTACAGGCAACTGGAACAGTGTAGCAAACTCTGCAGTGGGTCGCCTTGCCGGACTAACCAGTGTGGATGTTGCACTGGACCAATATCTTACAGAAAGGGGACTGGATGGGTTGTTCTTAAAACTTGCTGAAGAGGAGCAGAAAATACGACATGATCCCGTTGCAAGGGTGACCGAATTATTAAGGCGTGTGTTTGGCTGATTCCTAAAACACTGCCTGCTCATTTATTTTCTCCCGAAATCAGCCGGGATTTCACCCCAGTTTTCGGTATCCCACTTTAATATTTTATTTTTCCAGGTATTATTTTTCAGCCAGTTTTCGGCCCTGTCAATGTAATCGAAGAGTTTTTCATTGGCGGGTTCCTCTTTTAGGGTAGTTTTAGCCTTCTTGTTCCTGATCCATGCCATGGCAGTCATGCTGTCAGTGTAAATGGGCAGGTTGATATTACGTTGTTTGCAAAGGGCCAGGGCATGCACCAGTGCCAGAAACTCCCCCACATTGTTGGTTCCTTTGGGCAGTGGGCCAACCCTGAAAATAACAGATTTATCTTTTGTATATACTCCCTGGTATTCCATGTCTTTGGATGCTGAACTGTAAGCAGCATCAACTGAAATGCTTTCAGATAAAGGCCCTCCGCCTGCAGAAGGGTTTGCAGCAGCAGGTTTTTTCGTATTATTTCCCACATGCTTCCAGTAATTCCCACCCAGCGCAGCTTGCGCCTGAGCTTTATTGTCAAATGACTTGTATTTGGCTGCCGGATATCCTTTTATGGCGCGTTCACAATCTTTCCAGTTATCGAAAACACCGGTTTCGTGTCCTTCCCAAACCGCATAATACTTTTTCTTTTTTGCCACTGCTTTGATGTTTCAGTTCATTAACACAAAACTAAGAATCTTCTCTGAACGAATTCCATCCCTGTGCCCTGATAGTGATCACATTGCCGGAAGTTGATATCAGATCGGCCTGTGAAGGATTTTCGGTAATATGGCCTATAACAGCTATTTCTTCTACATCCTTGATTTTATCGTAGTCTTTCTGGCTGATGGTAAAAAGCAACTCGTAATCTTCTCCGCCATTCAAGGCAAAAGTTGTGGGGTCAATTTTAAATTCATGCGCAACGGTTGCGGTTTGCACATCAACGGGTATTTTTTCTTCATAAATAACGGCACCTATATCCGATGATTTGCATATATGAAGTATTTCTGATGCCAACCCATCGGAAATATCGATCATGGATGTAGGTACAATTTCATTCTTCATCAACAGATCCACAATATCCTTCCGGGGTTCGGGTTTCAGCTGCCGTTCAAGTATGTAAGCAAACTGGTTCAGGTCGGGTTGCGATTGGGGGTTGGCTTTGAATACTTCTTTTTCTCTTTCCAACACCAGTAATCCGGCATAGGCGCCTCCCAGATTTCCGCTTACGCATATGAGATCATTGGCTTTTGCTCCGCTACGATAAGTGATTTTATCTTTTGCCACTTTGCCCAATGCCGTAACGGAAATAAAAAGACCTGAAGCACTGCTGGTCGTATCACCACCCACAAGATCTACTTTATATTTTTCACAGGCCAGTTTCATCCCTTCATAGATTTCATCCAGGGCTTCTACGGTATACCGGCTTGATATTGCAATGCCTACAATAACCTGTGTAGCCGTACCATTCATGGCGTAAATATCAGACAGATTTACTGCTATGGATTTGTAGCCCAGATGCTTCAGCGGAGTGTACATGATGTTGAAATGCACATTCTCAACAAGCAGATCCTTGGTAAGCAGGGTTATATTCTCACCGGTGTCAATGGCTGCGGTATCATCGCCAATGCCTTTTATGGTTCCGTTATCAAATTGCTTTATGTTTCGGGTAAGATGGTCTATTAATCCAAATTCGCCAAGCGAAGTAACAGGTGTTTTATTCATTTGAATGGGGTTTTTGCAGATCAAATTATTTATCTGCAGTGTGTTAGCTTACTTAATGATTTTTGATTGTAATTCGATTGATTCTTTATGAATAAGATCGAGAAGATCTTTCAGAAATTTCTCCGTTAATTCCTTTTCTACGCCTTCTTGTAATCTGGATTCAATGATCTGGTTCCACCTTTTTACCTGCAGGACGGTCATTTTGCAATCGGCTTTCAGATGCGCTATTTCATATACTATCTGCATTCGTTTTGATAAAGTATTGATTAACTGGTAATCTAACTCATCAATTCTTTTTCGCATGATATCCAGTTCCTTGCAAGGGTTTTCTTCTGCTGTTGTGGGTATTTTAAGACTGTTTACCAGCAGAGCAAGATCTTCCGGTGTTACTTGCTGTGCGGCATCTGTAAGTGCTTTTTCAGGATTACAGTGCGCTTCGATCATAAGTCCGTTCATGTCGAGCAATAACGCCTGTTGTGCCACATCCTGTATAAGGTTTCTTCTCCCGGCAATATGGCTGGGATCGCATAATACCGGCAAATAGGGGAAGTTGCTTTTCAGATCTATGGGAATGTTCCAGAGTGGTTCATTTCTGTACCGGCTTTTTTCATAGGTATTAAACCCTCTGTGAATGGCTGCCAGTTTTGTAATACCTTTCAAGTAAAATCGCTCAATTACCCCTATCCAGAGTGCAAGATCAGGATTTAGCGGATTTTTAACCATTACGGGTATATCAACCCCCTTGAGTGCTTCGGCGAGTTCCTGTACTGAAAATGGATTTACACTGGTTCGTGCACCGATCCATAAAATATGAATCCCCGCTTTCAGGCATTCTTCAACGTGTTTAGGCGTTGCAACCTCTACTGTTATGGGAAAACCGTATTTCTCATGCACTTCTTTAAGCCATTC
>SLOJ01000127.1 GCA_007132585.1 Bacteroidales bacterium
GTAATTATGCTTTACGAAGAATACGAGGCATTGCGTTTGTGTGATTATGATCTTTACAATCATCATCAGGCATCAGAGTTAATGGGAGTTTCACGTCCAACATTTACACGAATTTATGCATTGGCCCGTCAGAAAATTGCCAGTGCCTTTGTTGAAGGAAGAAAAATAAGCATAGAAGGAGGAAAAGTTTATTTCGATAGTGACTGGTATCAATGTCAGAGTTGCGAATGCTATTTCAATAATCCGGAAAAGAATATTAAGATTGAGGCCTGCCCCCTTTGTGGTGCAACAACCTTTGTCAATTTTGAATATAATGACCCTGAAAATGATGAAGAATGCATAAAAGTTTCCCGAAGAAGAAGTTGCGGAAGGGAGAGAAGAAAAAGACACCAGCAAAGTTGAAAAGCATCAGTTTTGAATAAAAGGCAGACAAAAAATTTAAAATTCCAAAAAATGAAAGTAGCTATAACAAGTACAGGAAATTCACCGGATGCAACTTTGGATCCCCGATTTGGTCGTTGTTCATATTTTGTGATCTATGACACACAAAGCGGATCTACAGAGTTTATACCCAATCCGGCCAGGGAAGCTGAAGACGGAGCAGGGCCTGAGGCAGTTAAGCTTGTTGCGTCAAGGAATGCAAAAAAGATTGTTTCGGGAGAATTTGGTTTGAAGATAAAACCTCTTCTCGATAGTATGAAAATACAGATGATCGTTGTAAAGGACCCCGGTAAACGGGTCTCAGAAATCATAGAAATGTTAAACCATTAAAATCTTTAATTATGCCAGGAATGAACGGAACCGGACCTGAAGGCAAAGGAGCCGGAACGGGCCGCAGGCTCGGAAAATGTAAAGAAGCCGATAAATCAGATGATCGCGGAAAACTTGGACGCGGTTTGGGAAAACGCCTGAGAGCAGGCGGAGGACAAGGTATGGGAAGACGCTCAAGAAGCGGAAATCAATAAAATTATATACCGACATTAAACTATCCAAACATGAACAAAAGAATCGCCATTCCAATGGAGAACGGGGTACTATGTCCCCACTTCGGGCACTGCCAGAAATTTGCTATAGTATATGTATTAGACAATGAAATCATCGATATTACCGAAGTAACTCCTCCTGAACATCAGCCAGGGTTATATCCACGATGGATAACCAGATTCAAAATTACCGATGTAATTACCGGAGGAATGGGTCAAAAAGCAATACAGCTTTTTAATGAACAAGAAATCAATGTTTTCGTAGGTGCCCCTGTAAAACCTGCCCGTGATCTTGTGCAGGATTTTCTAAATGATAAACTTAATCTGCAGGCCAATTATTGTGACCATGGAAGTCGCACTCATCACCATGGTGGATGCAGACATTAATATAACATAAAATGCTGAAAGCTTCAGGTATAAAAATCACAATTGCCAGTGGTAAAGGGGGTACAGGAAAAACATTTGTTGCTACAAATCTTTTCCAAAGCCTTTCGATGGAGAGAATACCTGTTACTTTGGTTGATTGTGATGCTGAAACTCCAAACGCGAAACTTTTTTTTAAGTCAAAAAAAGAAAGCACTCGTGAGGTCACTCAGAAAGTTCCGGTAATTGACGAAAGCCATTGCACTTATTGCGGAAAATGCCATGAATATTGTAATTATCATGCTATCTTTTTCCTTCCGCAATCCCAGATGATTAAAGTAATAGAAGAGCTTTGCCATGGTTGCGGTGCTTGTTTGGTTGCATGTAAATACGGTGCTATCCTTGAAAAAGACTCTGAATTAGGCACTATTACGCGTTACTCACTAACAAATCATAATACCCTGATTGAATCAAGAATGCACACAGGAGTTTATTCTCCGGTTCAGGTGATTAAAAAAGGAATTAAAGAAGCAACCGATCAGATTATAACGATTCTGGATGCGCCCCCCGGAACATCCTGCCCCTTTATCCATACTGTTCTTAAGGCAGACTATGTAGTTCTGGTTACTGAGCCCACCCCTTTTGGTCTTAGTAATCTTAAACAAACAGTTGATACACTCAGACTCATGGAAAAATCATTCGGAGTGATCATTAACCGCGCAGGTTTAGGTAATGATGAGGTATACAATTATATTAAACAGGAAAATATTAAACTTTTACTGGAAATACCTTTTCAGCGGGAGATTGCAAGCACCTACTCACGAGGAACCCTTTTAACCGAAATTGAACCTGAATGGAAAAAAAAGTTTCTCAGTTTATTTGACACCATAATAAAGGAAAATGGAAATATCAATCATCAGCGGTAAAGGTGGTACAGGTAAATCAAGCATAAGTGCCGCATTTGCAACATTATCATCAGATGTTGTGCTTGCCGATTGTGATGTTGATGCCAGCAACCAGCATATCCTTTTCAAACCCAAACATGAAGAGGAACAGGAATTTACAGGAGGACAGAAAGCTTTAACAGACCCTGAGAGTTGCACTAACTGCGGAATATGTGTTCCTTACTGTCGATTTGATGCCATTTCTTTTTCTGACAATGGAGTGATCATTTCAGAAACACTTTGTGATGGCTGCCAGTTATGCAAAAGAGTATGTCCCCATCAAGCCATCAAAATGGTTGATTACAACAAGAGTAGGATGTATACCGGTAGCTTCAGAAACGGAAGGATGGTTTACGGACAACTGGCTCCGGGTGAAGAAAACTCGGGAAAACTGGTAAATCTGGTGCGGGATAAAGCAAAAAAACAAGCCAAACTGCACAACATTGATACTATAATTATAGATGGCCCACCGGGAATAGGTTGCCCAGTTATTTCGTCCATAACGGGCACAGACCATGTGTTAATAGTAACAGAGCCCTGCCTGTCAGGACTTATTGACCTTGCCAGGGCAGCCGAAGTATCCCAAAGCTTTGGAATAAAAACATCCGTATTGATTAACAAATTCGACCTTGATCAGAATCTTACTACTGATATTGAAGAATGGTGCTACAAAAATCAGTTAGAAATCGTTGGATTCATACCTTTTGATACAATGATAGTAGAAGCCATGGTAAACTGCAAAAGTATTATCGAATGGTCACCCGATTCGGCAGTCAGTATTGCAATTAGAGATGCCTGTAAAAATATATTATATGAAAAACGGTAAAGGATATATCCAGCTATTTACAGGCAACGGTAAGGGGAAAACCACTGCAGCAATCGGGGCAGCTATCCGGGCTGCCGGTGCCGGTAAAACAGTTTTTATTGGCCAGTTTGTAAAGGGGATGCATTACTCTGAACTGGAATCGCTGAAGCTTATTCCGCAAATACAGGTTCAGCAATTCGGACTGGACTGTTTCATCATTAAGAAACCTGATCAGAAAGATATTGATGCGGCCCAAAAAGGATTGGAAACGGTAACCGATGTGATCAAAAAAAATAGCTACAATATGGTCATTCTGGATGAAATCTGTATTGCTCTTCATTATAAACTGCTACCCATAAAAGCCATAGTTAAGTTACTTAACGAAAAACCAACTGAAATGGAAGTTATTCTTACCGGACGATATGCTACTAAAGAGTTGATTAAAAAGGCTGACCTGGTAACTGAAATGAGAGAAATAAAACACTATTATAACAAAGGAATACAGGCCCGCAAGGGCATTGAATTTTAATCCAAAACTTATTATCATGAAATCAACATCACTCTGGACACGACAGTTTCAATCTGTTGTGGA
>SLOJ01000040.1 GCA_007132585.1 Bacteroidales bacterium
AGTTTCAGACTCACTGGATTCTTACCTGGATGAAGACCTGATGAAATCATTGGATCTTATTGTGCAGATCTGGACCATGGGTGAGATAACCGGAGACCAGGAAAAAGGGTTGCTCAATGCCGTAAGAAATGGAGCAGGTTTGGCCGGGTGGCATGGGGGTCTCTGCGATTCTTTCCGCAATAATGTGCAATACCAGTATATGACCGGCGGACAATGGGTGGCTCATCCGGGGGGTGTTATTGATTATCATGTAACTGTAATTGACCATGATGATCCGGTTACAGCAGGTCTCGAAGATTTTGATATGCATAGCGAACAGTATTATATGCATGTTGACCCAAATATGAAAGTACTGGCTACAACCCGTTTTTCAGGGGATCATAATTCCTGGATAGAGGGATGTACTATGCCTGTGGTATGGAAAAAGTATTTTGGCAAGGGCCGTGTTTTCTATTCATCGCTGGGTCATGTTATGAAGGACTTTGAAGTTCCTCAGGCAATGGAAATACAAAAAAGGGGCATTCGCTGGGCCGCCGAAAGTAAATATCATCCTTTTGAAGAATGGCGAAACCCGGTATATAAAGGATAGGTTTTAACTATATCCAACCTTTAAAAATCAATCATTGCTTTCATGATTTATCTATTTTGGAAGTTACAGGATTGGAAGTAATTATGGGTTTTTTCACAAGCTGTTAAAAGTGAAGCGTAAATACGGTTTCTTCGCCGGGTTTTGATTTTACCGTAATATTCCCCTTATGGAGGCGCATGATCTCACGCGAAAGGCTCAATCCAATACCCGAACCTTCCTTTTTGGATGTAAAGAATGGCACAAATATTTTTTCCATGATATCCGGTTTTATGCCATGCCCGTTGTCAGCCACCGAAATATTCACTCTTCTGTTGGGCCCTGTTATGGCAAGAATTTTTATGGATGGATTTTCAATATTTTTTACAGCATGTATTGAGTTAATAACCAGATTAATGATTACCTGTTCAACCAGGTCAGGATCAGCGGTTACTTTAAGATCTTTCGGTACAACATTTATGCGGCAATGGATTTTTTGTTCTTTTATCTTGGGTTCCAGCAGAGCATGCACTGAATCGAGTAATTCACGAATTTCTATATACCGGAAATTGGGTTTGGGAATGCGTGTAAGATTGCGGTAAACCTGAACAAAATTTAAGAGTCCCTGGCTTCTTTTCTCAATAGTATTGAGTGCTCCCAGGATGCTATCCACATCATCTTCATCAATTTCATCTTTCAACAACATCGTTTCCTCATCAATAAGTATATCTTTTACTGTACCGGATAATGAAACAATGGGTGTAATGGAATTCATTATCTCGTGAGTTAAAACCCTGATGAGTTTCTGCCAGGAGTCCATTTCCTTGGCTTCCAGTTCGCTGTGGATGTTTTGTAAGGATACCAGTATAAAATCATCTCCTCTCATTCTGAATTCAGTAGCTCTGACGGAGATCTGCAGGAGTTCATTCTCTACAAATACTTTAATTAGGTTTCGATCACCGGCTTTCATTTTCCTGAGCGTTTCGGTCAGATTCTTATCAATTTTTTCAAGTTCCGTGATCATACGAATGGAAGAAATTCCGAGTAATCGCTTTGCAGCATTATTGAAAATATCTACCTTCCCGTTTTGCTTAAACACAATTATACCAATGCTGATGTGCTGAACTACTGTTTGAAGGTAGTTAAAGTGTTCTTCCTTGGCTGCTCTTGCTTTTTTGAACTCATTGATCACTTCATTGAAAGCATGGTTCAGATCGTCAAAGCTTCTGCCAAGACCATGATCAGAAAAGGTTGTAACAAAATCGCTATGGCGAATAGATTCCAGAAAAGTAGTAAGACGTTTGTTTGTTCGTTCAACATATTTTACCAGCGATGCAATCTGCACAATGATCAGCAAAGTGAGAATAATACTGCTAATAATAAATTCATCGTTGCTGATAATAGAAATAAGAATGACTGCAGATGCTACAATCAGCAAAATACGCATCACTACATTGAAACGGAAGTTTTTAAAGTTCATACTTTTCTATCCTACGGTATAAAGATGCTCTCGTAATACCTAGTTCTTTGGCAGCCTTGCTTATATTACCGCCATGTTTGTCAATTACCTTACTTATAAGCATTTTCTCTGTCGCTTCCAGGTTGGTATTCGAGGTAACAACATCATCCGTTTCCTGCTTTTCCTGAGTAGAGAGAAAGAAGTCATTGGGCTGAAGTACATTGGATTCGCTCATAATCACCGCTCGTTCAACCGCATGTTGCAGCTCTCTGATATTACCCGGCCAGTGATGTTTTTCAAGCCTTTTCAGGGTGGAAACATGCAGGCGTTTCATGGGCATCTTGTATTTTTTGCAATACATATCCAGGAAGTGATTTACAAGCAGCGAAATGTCTTCGGTACGTTCACGCAAAGGCGGGAGATGAATTTCCACTGTATTGATCCGGTACATCAGGTCCTGACGGAATTTCCCTTCCTCAACCATCTGGTAGAGTGGCATATTGGTGGCGCAAACCAAGCGCACATCCACAGGTGTTTCCTTTACCGAACCCAGCCTTACCACCTTGCGGTTCTGCAAAACACTGAGTAGCTTTGACTGCAGCGGCATGCTCAGATTGCCAATCTCATCAAGGAAGATAGTGCCTTTGTTGGCTGCTTCGAAACGACCTGCACGGTCCTCTTTGGCATCGGTAAAAGCGCCTTTTTTGTACCCGAAAAGTTCACTTTCAAAAAGTGTTTCGCTTATGGCACCCAGGTCAACACTTATAAATACTTCGTCTTTCCTTGGTGATGCCCGATGTACTGCACGGGCAATAACTTCTTTCCCTGTTCCATTTTCACCAAGAATAAGTATATTGGCATCGGTGCGGGCTACTTTCTGAACTGTTGTAAGCACCTTGATCATCGCCTCCGATTTCCCTATGATCTGGCTGAAAGGCTGATCGCCCTGCTCCATCAGGAATTTTTGTTTTGATTTCAGATCGAAAACTTCTTTTTTTGACCGGTTTACCTCCAGTGTAGTGTTAATAGTAGCCAGCAATTTCTTGTTATCCCAGGGTTTGAGCAGGAAATTTGTAGCTCCTTCCTTTATACCCTGCACGGCCAGTTCAATATCACCGTAAGCGGTAATGAGAACTACCGCAATGGTGGGGTCCATTTCCAGTATTTTATTCAGCCAGTAAAAACCCTCCTGTCCGCTTGTGGCATCTCGCGAAAAATTCATGTCGAGCAAAATCAGATCATAGTTCTGATTTTTGAGAAGCATAGGAATGTTGTTGGGATCATTGTCGGTGTTTACTGTTTTGAAGTGCTGTTTCAGGTAAAGCTTTGCAGCAAGCAATACATCTTCATCGTCATCAATGATAAGGATGCGGGCATCAGTTTTGGCCATAGTGTGTTGGATTTTGGGGCTAAGATAATAAAAAATGTAAATGTTACTAAAGGATTCGAATAGGGTAAGCATTAAATGCATTAAATATTATCTGGAGAAAAACCCGGCAGGAATACTCATAAAAAAGGTTACAACCCGTTGAAGCTGTAACCTTTTTTGTGGGCGATACTAGATTCGAACTAGTGACCCCCTGCTTGTAAGGCAGGTGCTCTAAACCAACTGAGCTAATCGCCCTTTTGTTTTGCGAGTGCAAATGTAAT
>SLOJ01000252.1 GCA_007132585.1 Bacteroidales bacterium
ATGGCTTTGGGTGCTTCAATCATAGCATCATCCATACAAATATCGATAACCTGAGCCCCGTTTTCTACCTGGTCCAGGGCAATGCTTAGCGCTTCTTCGTATTTTTCTTCTTTTATCAACCTTGCAAACTTTGCTGAACCGGCCACATTGGTTCGCTCGCCAATGTTGATAAAGTTAGAGTCTGTCCGGATTTCCAGATGTTCCAAACCGCTGAAAAAAGTGTTTCTGGATGGTTGCGGAATATTTCGAGGGTCATATTTTTCAGCCAGATGAGCAATGCGTTCAATATGTTCGGGTGTGGTGCCGCAACATCCGCCAATAATATTTACGAGGCCATCTTCAAGAAATCCTTCGATTATATCTGCCATGATGGTGGCTGACTGGTCATACTGACCGAACTGATTTGGCAAACCGGCATTGGGGTGGGCACTTACGGCAAATGGTGCCATATTGCTTAGTATTTCCAGGAAAGGTTTAAGTTGCTCAGCGCCTAATGCACAGTTAAGCCCCACGCTTAAAAGATCCAGGTGAGAAATAGATGTAAGAAAGGCTTCGGTGGTTTGCCCTGAGAGTGTCCGGCCGCTGGCATCGGTTATGGTACCCGATACCATTACAGGGATTTTTATATTTTGCTCATCCTGGTATTGACTTATAGCCATTAGTGCAGCTTTGGCATTTAATGTGTCGAAAACTGTTTCTACCAGTAATATATCTGAACCGCCATCCATCAATCCGCGAATCTGCTCGTAATAACTGTCTCTTAACTGATCAAAAGTAACCGCCCGGTATGCCGGACTACTAACATCGGGTGAAAGACTTGCTGTTTTATTGGTTGGACCGAGTGATCCGGCCACAAAACGGGGTTTGTCGGGTGTTAAAGCATTGTATTTATCGCATGCCTTTCTTGCAATTTGTGCTGCCGCCGCATTGATCTCGTATACCAGCTCTTCCATTTTGTAATCGGCCATGGAGATGGAAGTAGAATTGAAAGTATTGGTTTCAATGATATCAGCACCGGCTTCCAGGTAGGCTTCATGGATTTGACTGATTATTTTGGGTTGGGTTAAACTCAAAAGATCATTGTTCCCCTTTACTTTCTGACTGATATTTGCAAAACGTTCACTCCTGAAATCTTCTTCTTCCAGATTATGGTGTTGTATCATGGTACCCATGGCACCATCGAGCACCAGTATCCTTTTTTCTAGAATTGTTTTTAAATGCTGGTATGCGGTCATTTGCTTGTGTGTTTTTCGTTATAACACATTTTCTGAAATCCGGGTAATATGATCAACTTTACCCATGGTATAAATATGCACAAATGGATAACCGTTGGCTATGAGTTCTTTGATCTGGTTGCTGGTCCATTCAACACCCAATTCCCTTACCTGCTTGTTATCCGTACATTTTTGTACCTCTTTTGCAAGGGCAGGAGGGACAGTAAGGCTGAAAGTACGCGGTAATACATTAATGTGTTCTTTTATACTGATCGGTTTCAGCCCCGGAATAATTGGCACATCAATACCTGCTTCCCTGCAACGCTTTACGAAGTTAAAGAAAACATTGTTGTCGAAAAACATTTGAGTAACAATATATTCGGCGCCTTTATCCACCTTTTGTTTAAGATATTGTAAATCATCGTCACTATTTGGTGCTTCAGGGTGTTTTTCAGGATAGCCTGCAACACCCACTGAGAAACTGGTGTGAGTTGGATTTTGAATATATTGTTCATGATAAACACCGTTGTTCATGGCAATGATCTGTTCAATCAAACCCGAAGCGT
Organism: Bacteroidales bacterium; assembly: GCA_007132585.1. GTDB lineage: Bacteria > Bacteroidota > Bacteroidia > Bacteroidales > UBA7960 > SKVR01. The sequence goes on from SLOJ01000252.1 coordinate 1,781, forward strand.
AACGGTGCCCTAGGGGATTGGGCTTAAACCGGCCGGTGATCTTGTCCCCATCAGCTCTTACCACAAGCAGATTTTTAATTCCCAGAAAGTCAAGATCAATGAGTGCATCTTCGGTTTCTTGTCTTGAAAAGCCCCCGCAAATGATATGCGGAACCACGTCGACCTTGTATTTAGCCTGAATGGCAGCTGCAATAGCCACAGTACCAGGTCTTTTCCGAACCACAGTTGGTTTAAGGTTTCCATCAGCCTGTTTTATGTATGAAACCTCCTCACGATGATACGTAATATTGATAAATGGCGGCATGAATGGCATTAGCTTATCCAGGGTATTAAATATGGTGTTAATGCTGGTGCCTTTTATAGGGGGTAACAGTTCATAGCTGATTCTGGGGCTACCATTACTTTGGGTTATATGTTCGGGTATTGTCATTGTTGGGTTAATGGGTTATTGAGTTATTAGTACATAAGAAAATAAGTAAGAAAATAAGAAAATGAGAAATTAGGTAAATAGAAAATAGATGCATGAGAAAAAGAATTTAATGGTTTATAATGCTTCGGACTTCGGACTTCCTGCTCCGGACCTTTTTTCCGGAATATCAAAAAACGCCAGAAACACATCTAATGTTTGAATCAGTTTCCTGATATGTATGAGATTGGATAGTTTGATGGTGCCAATTACATAATTATAATTGCGCGAAGACAGCTTTTCATCAATGGTTTCAAACTCAAAATGACTAAAATCCAAGAGATTTTTAAAACGTAAATAAACTTTTACAACCACATCGTTTGTATGTTCGGGTATGGAGAAGTACTTGCGTTTTTTGTATTCATACCGGTACCCGTGCATACGTGCAGTAATATCAGATAAAACGGAACTTCCGGTGGGATGACCACCTGCTCCTTTACCAAACATAAACTGCTTTTCGTAAAATGAACCCTCGATGATCACACCGTTATACTCATTTTCAACATTGTAAATGTATTCATCTTCGTTAACCATTTTGGGCATTACCATGAGATTAAAACTTTTTCCATTGATCTTGGTGGCTTGTGCAACAAGTTTTAAACGATATCCCTTTTCTTTCGCAAAACGTATATCGCCGGCTTGCAGGTTGGAGATACCACTTATGAAAACTTCATCAGGATTTACAATGGTACCAAACCCGTGCAGAGCCAGAATAACCACTTTGTAAAGGGAGTCCCATCCGCCCATATCCAGTGTGGGATCAGCCTCGGCAAATCCCAGCCGCTGGGCTTCCTTTACCGATTCGGGATAGCTTTTGTTTTCATTAAATACTTTTGACAGCACAAAGTTGGAAGAGCCATTCAGAATACCTGTTATGGAAAGCAACAGATCGTTGTCGTAATATTCTTCCAGGTTTCGAATGACAGGGATTGAACCGCATGCCGATGCATCATACAACAATGCCGAACCGGTTTCTTTTTGAAGTTCAATGAGTTCGGGAAGATGTCTTGCAAGCATTTTCTTGTTACCCGATACTACGCTTTTCCCTTTTTGCAAAGCACGGCTTACGATATGAAATGCTTCTTCCGAATCACTGATAAGTTCCACCACAAGATTAATCTCCGGGTCGTTGAGAATGTCATCTGCATTAACTGTAAAATGCGTTTTGGGGATGCTTCTTTCTTTTTTAGGATCCAAAATACATATCTTTCTGACTTCGGCATTGGTTGTGTGACTATGCTGCAGTACATGAAAAAGTCCTTCACCTACTACGCCAAATCCGAAGAGTCCTATGATTTGTTTATTATTTTGATGTGTCATTTTCGGAGATTTTTGATGGAACGCGGATGACGCTGATCAGTTATGATGTCTTATGATTTATATATCAGCGTAAATCATCATTA
>SLOJ01000115.1 GCA_007132585.1 Bacteroidales bacterium
AACAATGGTGAACGTATGGAAACTTACGTAATCAAGGGCGAAAGGGGAAGTGGAGTAGTTTGCATGAACGGTCCGGCTGCCCGCAAAGCTCAAAAAGGCGATCTGGTAATCATTATTTCCTATGCTATGATGGACCAGGAAAGAGCCAAAGAGTTCCAGCCACGGATTGTATTTCCTGACGAAAACAATAAGCTTTGAATCGAATAATTAAGTAACTTCGTCTGCTAAAATTTGGGCATCGACCCCAAAATCACCTAAACCTTGAACGTTAAAACCAAAAGAACACTTACAGTAATTTTGTTTGCCCTGGCAGGGGTGGGCTTGTTATGGTATATTACCAAAGGCCAGGATCTGGAGCGTATCTGGAATGAGTTTGTGGAAGCAAATTTTATCTGGGTTATCATTTCCATCCTCGCCGGAACTATTAGTCATGTGCTAAGAGCCCTCCGCTGGAACCTGCTTATTAACTCCATGGGCCATACATCAAAAACTTCTACTACCTTTTATGCTCTTATGACGGGCTATCTGGCCAATCTTGCTGTTCCGAGGCTCGGGGAGGTAACACGCTGTGTAACACTCACCAAATATTCTGGAGTACCTTTTAATATTCTTGCAGGAACCGTGGTGGCTGAAAGGGTGTTTGATATGTTTAGCCTGCTGACTCTTATCTTTTTTACCATCATATTTCAATTTCAATTCCTGAAAGAGTTTCTGGATTATTATCTTTTTTCACCGCTGGTTTCATTGGCCGAGGGGAAAATCTGGATCATGGCAGTAATGGGTATTGCCGGACTGGCTTTCCTTTTTTTCATGTTGATGTATTTCCGCAGGGTAAAAACAGAAAAGCAGGGACTCGCATCGAAGATCAAACGTCAGATCATTGGCTTTTTAAAGGGGATGGCATCACTGGGGCTACTCAGAAGCAAGCTGTTGTTTTTGGTTTATTCGTTTTTTATCTGGGTATTATATTTTTTGATGGTTTATGTAGTATTTTTTGCTCTTGGGGCAACTTCGCACCTGGGGCCTGCAGCAGGGATCACACTGCTGGTTACCGGAAGCCTCGGTATTGTAGCTCCTGTTCCCGGCGGGGTTGGCACTTACCATTTTATGGTTATCATAACTCTTACTGAATTATACGGAATTGCATCTGAGCCTGCTACCTCTTATGCATATCTGGCACATGCTTCGCAAATGGTTATGATCATCGTGCTGGGTGCATTTTCATGGATGATGCTATCCATTAATCTGAAAAAGAATCCTATTCCCGGAAGAAGAATCTGAAATCTTGAGTATTTATTTCTTATCAATGGCATTAATCCTTTGAAAATATCCTGATGGTTAATGCGATCTGCTTTCCCATCTCAATCCTTTCATGTCTTCCCAGGGTTGTCTTACAACAGGCTCCACAACCGGAGTTCCTTTTGTTGATCCTGTAAGAATGAATGCAATGGCCTGTTGCAATGAAGTTTCCATGGGGTCGCCAAAATCTCGGGTAAGGTCATCATTTGCCGGAATATCGACCGGGAGCCCGTTAAAATAATCTCCTTCGTCATCGGCATTTTTCAATTTGAAAGTGATGGGTGCAAGTGCCCAGGTGTCACTGTAGTTGAATACATTTGCTCCCATCGGTTTTCCGTAGGTATTGTTTCCTACCACATACACATCCAAATGAGGCTTCAAACCATTAATGATCATTTCGCTGGCCGATGCGGTGCCCCGGGAGGCAATGGTTACCAGGCGTGATAAACCCAGGCTGTTTTCCAGGTTCAACAAACTATCCGTACGATTTTCATCTTCTTTATTGGCGTTGTAAACAGTTTTTGCGAAGGGCTGGCCTGCAAGAGATGGTCCTGCTATTAAGCTTGCCAGTTGTGTGGCAATGCGTGTAAGTCCGCCACCATTATAGCGCATATCGAGAATGAGTTCATCAATATCTTCAGCGAAAAAATCATCAAATACTTCATCAAGTTCTTCTTCCGTTGGTTCTCTGAAACTTTGCAAAACCATGTAACCGATTTTTATATTTTCTTCTTCTAAAACTTCATGATGCAGCACTGTGTTGGTAACCATTTCCATTTTTGAGGCTGTGATTTCAATGGTGTTGTCGTCGGGCTTTCTGAAGAGAAAAGAGTTATTTACACCCTCTTCATTGGGGCCAAGCATCTGATTAATGTTCATATCCTGGGTTAAACTGGTTCCGTTTATTGCTTCAATGATCCAGCCTCTTCGTACACCCTCCTGGTATAACTCACCGGTATTATGTATAAAGCTGATGCGTAATTTTCCGTTGCTGTCCCATGAAGAACCAAAACCGTATCCTATGAATTTTGATTCCTGAAAATAGGCCAGAAACTCCTGCCAGTCGGTAATGAAGCTCCAACGGTCAAGCGGCCGGAACCGAACGGCTTCGAGTACTTCAAAAATATCATTATAAGAAGATGGATTGATTTCAGGAATATTGTCAGTCCAGAAATACCAGTCTTTCATAAAAGTAAAAAACTCTTCATTCTCTTCGTTGATCTGAGGTTCGGGATCGTCATCCTTGTTGCAGGCGGTAAAAAACAGTATACCGGTCAAAACTATAAGAAAGGTGCGAAATCGGAGATATATCTTTTTATTCATAGCATTGTATATTTAAATATTCTATTTATAAACTGAATTTGAGGGTAAATTGTTGTCGGAAATTATAATAAAACGTTTTAAAAAGCCTCAGAATTTGTATTTCTCATACTCATTATCAAACCAATCAAGTACATCGTTAAGGGTTTGATCAATGGGAGTAATATCTATTCCCAGTTCATTTATTGCTTTTTGGTCAGAGTAAACAGGGTTTTCGCATAGTATTGCTGAATTTACAGAGGAGAGCGATAAGCTAAAACCTGTTGCGCGTAGCATATCTCCCAATTTACCTGTTGCCTTGAGCAGCAGCGCAGGAATTACGAGTAAAGGTTTTTTTCTGCCGCTGATAGTGTTGAGTCTTTTGAAAAAATCATAAAAACGCATATATGTTCCCGTTATAAGATATGCTTCGCTGTTTTTACCTTTTGCAAGGGCCAGCCTTATTGCTTTTGCCACATCTTTAACGTGTACAAAGTTTTTCCCGCCGGGTGGACAAAAGATAAGGGGTATGTTTTTATGCATCAGGATGATTTGTCCTGAGCTGGGCTTTACATCCCACGGGCCAAGCATAAAACCCGGGTTGATGGAAATGAATGCGGTTGAATCAGATTTTTTCGCGGTATTCAGTACCAGTTGTTGAGCCATTATTTTGCTTTGGGCATATAATGATTTTGTAAACGGCCATGATGGTTGAGATTTTTCGTTACCGGGCGCATCGTATGTTCCATGTCCAAATGCATTGGCTGTTCCTGTAAAGATCATTTTTTCAATCCCGTTTTGTATACAGGCATTTGCCAGGTTGCGGGTTGCATTGATATTCACCTCTTCGTAGTCGGAAAGCTTTAGCAGGTTTTGCCGTGTATCAGCAGCTGTGTGCACCACCCACCTGCATGAATCCAAAGCTTTTTCGGTGTCTTTCTGATTTGTAATGTTGCCCTCAAAGAGTTCTAGTTTGTTGTGCAACGGTGCTTTCCATGATGATTTATTGCGCAGCATACCCCTTACTTCGAAGCCATGTTCGAGCAAATCTAGAATGGTATTTGTGCCAAGCAAACTGTTGGCACCGGTTACCAGCAAAAGTTCACGGGGTTTGTTCTTTTTCACGGATCAATTCTTTTTTAACAGCACGTGTAGCCACTTTTAAAACAAGACCTGGCGGAAAACGTGTCATCATAAATCTGTATATCTTATTGGGCCAACCCAGTACAATGTTTTTTTTGTTTTTGAACATTTTGTGGATGGATTTGGAAGCAACCTCCTGAGGGGTCAGTAAGATCATACGGCCCCATATTCCATATCGTTCAATGCGGGTACTAACTGTGTTGTTGGTTTTCATGGGTCCGGGATAAACGCAGCTGATGCTAACTCCGGTACCTCTGAGCTCTTCGCGCAAACCGGCCGAAAAATGCTGCAAAAATCGTTTTGATGCAGGATAAATCGTTTTAAAACCGATGGGAGTGAAACATGCCATACTGGCTACATTGAGTACCCATGCTTTATCTCTTTGCAAAAGGTTGGGAAGTAATTGATGTAGCAAAAGAGTGGGCGCTGCAATATTTAAACGGATGATCGTTTCCAGGTATTCCGCAGAGGTTTCTGTGAAACTGCATGATCCGCCGATACCTGCATTATTTATGAGTATTTCAAGTGAGTAGTTTTCATTTATCCAGCTTCCCAGTTTTTCAATATTTTCATTTTTCAGAAAATCGGTTTCATAGAAAACCACATCAATACCATATTCAGCACGAAGTTCTTTGGACTGTTCTTCAAGTCCTTCGCCGGGCAACGAAACAAGGATCAGGTTTTTTTTCATGGCAGCAAGCTCCAGGGCAAAGGCTTTCCCCAGGCCTTTACTGGCCCCTGTTACCAAAGCATATAAGGATGTGTTTGTCATAGATTCGCCGGGTTGAAAATACACAAACAACAGTTTCTGTCAATGCAAATGTCTGAAATTTATTTTATATTACCCCCTTCTGTAACTGATCCTTTCCAAAACCACCTGTTTTACTTCATCCATGTGCAGGCGCTCCTGTTGCATGGTGTCGCGCTCGCGAATGGTTACCGTGTTATCTTCAAGGGTCTGGTGGTCAATGGTAATGCAATAAGGTGTACCAATGGCATCCTGCCGCCGGTAACGGCGTCCGATGGCGTCTTTTTCTTCATACCGGCACATGAAATCGTATTTGAGTTTATCCATGAGTTCACGTGCCTTTTCGGGCAGGCCGTCTTTTTTCATCAAAGGCAGAATGGCTGCTTTTACCGGAGCCAGCATAGGTGGTATATTAAGAACCACACGTTGTGAACCGTCTTCGAGTGTCTCTTCTTTATAGGCATGGCTCAAAATGGCCAGGAACATACGGTCAAGACCAATGGATGTTTCCACAACATAGGGAACGTAACTTTCGTTGGTTTCGGGGTCGAAGTACTGAAGCTTTTTACCTGAGAATTTCTGATGCGCCCCCAGGTCAAAATCGGTGCGGGAATGGATGCCCTCCAGTTCCTTGAACCCGAAAGAAAACTCAAACTCTATATCTGCCGCAGCATTGGCATAATGTGCCAGCTTATCATGGTCATGAAAACGGAACAATTCATCGGGAATGCCCAGCGACTTGTGCCATTTGATTCGTTCTTCTTTCCAGTATTCATACCATTGTTTTTCATCGCCGGGCCTTACGAAATACTGCATTTCCATTTGCTCAAATTCGCGCATACGGAAAATGAACTGCCGGGCAACGATTTCATTGCGAAAGGCTTTGCCTATTTGTGCGATACCGAACGGGATTTTCATCCTTCCAGTCTTTTGTACGTTCAGGTAGTTTACAAAAATCCCCTGCGCAGTTTCGGGGCGCAGGTAAATCAGGTTGGCATCCTCACTCAGCGAGCCCATTTGTGTGCTGAACATAAGGTTAAACTGCCGCACATCCGTCCAGTTTTTTGAACCCGATACGGGGCAGGCAATCCCTTGTTCTTCAATAAGGGCCTTTACATCTTTCAGGTCATTATTGTCGAGAGCTTTCACAAACCTGGTGCGAATATTGTCGATCTTCTCCTGGTTGGCCAGCACCCGCGGATTGGTCTCACGAAACATCTTTTCATCAAAAGTTTCTCCAAAACGTTTGGCCGCTTTTTCAACTTCCTTATTGATTTTGTCTTCCAGTTTGGCCATATGATCTTCGATGAGAACATCGGCACGGTATCTTTTTTTGGAATCTTTATTGTCAATCAACGGGTCATTGAAGGCATCAACGTGTCCCGAGGCCTTCCAAACGGTGGGATGCATAAATATTGCAGAGTCGATGCCCACAATGTTTTCATGGTATTGCACCATGGATTTCCACCAGTAATCCTTGATATTATTTTTTAATGCTGAGCCATTCTGTCCGTAGTCATAAACAGCACTCAAACCATCATATATTTCACTGCTTTGAAAAATAAAACCATACTCTTTGGCATGGGCTATGATTTTTTTGAAAATATCTTCTCCTTTTTGCATACAACAAAATTTCTGTTTTTAGATGTTATTGATGTTTAGATGGGGGCTGTTTTAAAAATTTCTCCTTATTGATAACAACCCTAAGGCTTTTTGGAATGATATTAAAAGTAAACGGCGACCGGCCGAGCGATTCACCATCGGCTTCCATCAGCACGGGTGTTTTAGGTTCAATGATGATTTGTCTTCCCTGCAACATCTCCACTTTTTTATGTTTTCCTATGGTGCCGTTGTACAGGCGATTTACATTGGCTATAACAGACCATTTACTCATGTCTTTAATCAGGGTAAGGTTAAAAAGGCCATCGTCGGGGATAGCATCAGGAGCCTGTTTCATGCCCCCTCCGTTATACTTCCCAATGGCTACCCCCATACTAAACAGATGATGATTTGCCTCAGTACCGTCTATGACAATACGGGTAGGTACGGAGTGAAACGCAAACAACGACATGAAAATATTCTTAAAATATACCATAACGTTTCCACGTCCCATGTCTTTATCTGCATTGGTTTTTTGTGCTACCAGCCCGTCGAAACCTAACCCCACCATATTTATAAAGTATCGCAGGTTGGTGCCCGGTCCATTGGCAAAACTTACCATACCGGCATCCTGAATGAAAGTATCTTCTTTTTTCAGCAGTTTTATGCTTTTTTCATAATCGGTTGGGATGCCAAAAGTGCGGCCCCAGTCGTTACCGGTTCCAACCGATATTACACCAATTGTGATGTCGGTAGGGTTAACACATTTTTGCCAGAAAATGCCGTTAACAACTTCATTAAGTGTACCGTCGCCTCCAATAGAAATGATCTTACGGTAACCTTTTGCAAGATATTCTTTGGTAATTTTAATGGCGTGGCCTCTTTGGTCGGTAAAGTGAGGCTCAAAATCTATCTCATACTTTTTTAGTAAGGCGTTGATCTTTTGCCAGTCTTTTTTGCACTTTTTTACTCCCGCGTTGGGGTTTACAACGGCAAGCCATTTATTGTCTGTTACCTTTTCTTCCAATGCCTCTGTTTGTTAGATTGTATAAATCAGGGCTTTATAAAAAACCTTTGCTGATTTTCAGCGAAGTGCAAAAATACAAAAAAAGCTTAAGGATGTACCAGCTTTTTTTCAAGCAGCAATTGTGCTATCTGCACAGCGTTTGTAGCGGCACCTTTGCGGAGATTATCGGCCACTATCCACATATCAAGTGAGTTTTTGCGTGAAGGATCTTGCCTTAGACGGCCAACAAAAACTTCATCTTTGCCCTGGGCAAACCTTGGCATAGGATATATATTATCTTCTACCTTGTCTTGTACAATAAGGCCGGGAGAGTTCATAAACAAATTGCGGATATCCTGTACTTCGAATGGTTTTTCCATTTCTACGTTTACTGCTTCGGAGTGGCCGCCCTTAACGGGTATACGAACCACGGTAGCGGTTATCTGAATATCGGGGTCTTCCAGTATCTTGCGGGTTTCATTTACGAGCTTCATCTCTTCGGCAGTATAACCATTATCGAGGAAGTCGCCTCCATGCGGGAGGCAGTTAAGGTCGATGGGCCAGGGGTAAACCATTTCGGGATCCCTGCCGGCCCGCTCATCTTCCAGTTGCTTTACTGCAGCTACTCCGGTGCCGGTAACCGACTGATAAGTTGATATTACAAGTCTTTTTATACCATATTCCTTATGAATGGGATTGAGTGCAACAACCATTTGGATGGTACTGCAATTGGGGTTGGCAATGATCTTTGAGCCGGCCGAAAGTTTATTTGGGTTTACCTCAGGAACCACAAGAGGTACCCCGGTATCCATGCGCCAGGCTGAAGAATTGTCAATAACAAACGTGCCGGCGTTGGCAAATTTTGGTGCCCATTCTTTTGATACTCCAGCTCCGGCAGAAAAAATTGCTATAGCAGGTTTGGCATCCAGTGCATCCTGTATGCTGCAAACCTTCCATGTTTTCTCACCAAAAGAGACGAGCTTGCCCACTGAACGCTCAGAGGCCGCAGGGTAAAAATCACTTACCGGGAGGTTCTGTTCCTGCAATACCTGCATCATTACCTCACCTACCAAACCGGTAGCACCTATCAATGCCAGTTTCATATTTGAATCTTTAGATGAATTTCGTTTTCAATTAATTGGCAAAAATAGTATATTTATGTACCATTCAAAAATCAAATCAGGAATGAACAAACAATTTGCTTTACTATTTCTGTTTCTTTTCCCGATGTGGGTTTCAGGGCAGTTTACCGATGATTTCAGCGACGGAGACTTTACGCAAAACCCTGCCTGGTTTGGCGACTCCGATAAATTTATTGTGGAAGAGCAGGTTTTGCGGCTCAGTGACAATCAGGCCGGGCAGTCGTGGCTTGCCACAGCAAGTTTTGTAATGGACTTTACCCAATGGGAGTTTTGGGTAAGACTGGCCTTTACACCTTCCAGCAACAATCATCCCCGCATTTACCTGGTAAGCGATTCAGATGACCTTTCGGGGCCTCTTAATGGCTATTATCTCCGTATCGGGAAAGATGGAACCAATAATAAACGGCTTTATTTTTACCGGCAAACAGGTGAAACTTCTGAAGAAATTCTGGAAGGAGAAACCAACCTTGCCACATCAAACAATAACCTGCTACGCATAAAAGTGATTCGCGATGATCAGGGAAACTGGGAGCTTTGGGCCGATCCTGCCGGGGGTATGTTTTTTTCGCCACAGGGAAATGTTTCTGACAATACATTCACCACCACCCAGACTTTTGGAATCTTATGCAATTATACCATATCAAATTCCGACGCATTTTATTTTGACGATTTTTACGTGGGTGATATTATTGAAGATACAACCATTCCTGAAATTACCCGTTTTACAGCTACAGATTCCAATACGCTTGAAATATATTTTAATAAGGCTGTTGAACCTGTTACAGCACAAAATACCAACAATTATTTTGTAAACAAGGGCATCGGGCCGCCGGCCATTGCCATATTGCCTGAAGAAGAACCCAACAAAATAATACTGATATTCTCACAAAGTTTTACAGAAGCCGAAGAGTATACGCTGTCAGTATTAAACATCAAAGATTATTCGGGGAATATTATATTACCCTTTACGGGAAACTTTACATGGTATATACCTGTGAAGTATGATGTGGTTTTCAATGAGATCATGGCAAATCCTACTCCAACCATAGGGTTGCCTGCCCATGAATATATTGAGCTTTACAACACATCTGACTTTCCCATAGACCTTCAGGGATGGACATTGCAGCACGGAACAACCGAAAGGGAAATTACCGGGGGCACAATACCACCCAAAGGGTATATTGTTTTAACCCATTCGGCAGCATTGGATGAGTTTGCTGCTTTTGACAATGTAGTGGCTGTGCCGGGTTTATCAACTACAGCCCTAATCAATGCAGGAACCCTGCTTATACTTTATGATAAGGAGGATAATTTAATTTCCTGGGTAAGATATGATGAGAGTTGGTATGGCGATCCGTCAAAATCTGATGGGGGCTGGGCACTGGAAAAAATTGATCCCTATAATTATTGCCAGGGAGCAGAAAACTGGAAAGCCAGTACCGACACCCACGGGGGTACACCCGGAATGGTGAATTCTGTAATGGGCAGCAATCCTGATTTGGATGCCCCATACCTCCTCAGAGCAGGTTATGTAAGTCCTGATCGCATCAGCATCTTTTTTAACGAAAGCATGGACATTGAGCTACTGGCAAAAGCAGAAAATTATTTCGTCACCCCCGGGTCAAACGAAGTAACTGCCTCGGTTATTTATTTTCCTGACGCGATGAGAGTAGATCTTTTTCTAAAGGAACCCATTGAAACCGGAATAATTTATAAAGTAGAAGCTTCTGCTTTGCTAACCGATTGTGCAGGAAACCATCTTACAGGAAATGTTGTGCAGGCAGGAATGCCAGAAGTTGCCGACAGTATGGATGTGGTAATTAATGAGATACTTTTTAATCCGCCCGACAGAGGCGTAAGATATGTTGAAATATATAACAGATCTGAAAAGATCATTGAGTTAAAAGACCACATACTTTCTTCGAAAGATACGATAATGGGTGTACTGTCAGGAGTTCGTGAAATTTCAGAAGAAAGCTGGTTGCTGTTCCCTGATGATTACATGGTACTTACCCCTGACCCTGATGTTGTAAAAAGCCAATACATGACTATAAATCCCATGAACTTTATTCACATGTCCATGTCACCCATGACCAATAACAGTGGCATAGTAGTATTGGCAAGTAAAGGTCAGCAGGTTATTGATATGATGATTTATGAAGATGATATGCATTATGCTCTTCTTACCGATAAAAAAGGTGTGGCCCTGGAAAGATTAAATTATCATCGGCCGACACAAAACAGGTCAAACTGGCATTCGGCAGCACAAAGCGCAGGATTTGGAACACCCGGCTACAAAAACTCACAGTTTACGGTGGATCCGGAAGACCGGCAGGAAGTCTTTGATGTGTACCCCAAGGTGTTTTCTCCTGATAATGACGGGGTAGATGATGTTCTTAATATCGGATATTCACTCGGAAATCCCGGCTACACAGCCAATATAAGGATTTTTGACAGCAGGGGTCGGCTCGTTAAAAATTTGAGCAGGAGTTTTTTACTTGCCACCGAAGGTGTCATTACATGGGATGGCACAACCGATGATAACCTGAAGGCAGATGTGGGCATCTATATTATTAACATTGAACTATTTGATCCGGAAGGAAATGTACGCAATTACCGAAAAACGGCAGTAGTGGCAGCGAAATTCTGAAACCGGCTATTATAATGTAACGGCAATGGTTACTACCCAAAGCCGGGTTCCCTTTATTTCCTTTAAACGGGCAGAGCAGGCCTCAAGAGTAGAGCCGGTGGTGATTACATCATCAACCAGCAAAATGTTCTTACTGCGAAAAGCTTCCGGTTTTTTTATACTGAAAACACTTTCCACATTCTCCCAACGTTTAAAGCGCGCTTTGCGGGTTTGTGTAGAAGTGCTGCTTACCTTTACCAGGTTATTCTTTATCAAAGGTTTCTTAAAAGCCTCACCGATACCTTCAGCAAAGATCTCGCTTTGATTAAATCCTCTCTTGTGCTTTTTGCGCGGGTGCATCGGCACAGGTACAATTATATCAACGGGCTCCCATAAAGGGTTGTTTTTGAGCTTGCTGCCAAGTAACTTTCCAAGGTAATGACCTATATCGCGTTTCCCTTTGTATTTGAATTGGTGAATGAGGTTCTGTACCTTTCCTCCCTTCTGGAAATAAAATAATGAAGTTGCCGTTTCAACATCAACCCTGCCCCATAAGATACGGGTAATAGAATTTTCACGTTCATTTTGTAAATGGGTCTGGGGTAAATGATACAGGCAAAAACTGCACAAGCATTCTTCGTTTGCTACCAGTGCTTTCTGGCATGCATAACACAAACGGGGATAAATAAGTGCCAAAAAATCACCTGCGTATGTGGAAAGAAATTTCATAAACTGTTAAAAAATTCATAATAACATTTTCCTGCAAAAGTCTTTCTGTATTAAAAATAGTATAAATTTGCAAATTGTATAGGTATTTTCTACGGGTTTTGTGTGTGAGGATAGAAATCACTGCAAATCCGTAATTGAACCAAACAGAAAAAATAACATTAACACTTAAATATTCTGAACAATAAATGGACAGCACAAAAAAAACCCCCAATCAACCAACAGAAAAATCGAATCCTGTTTCCGATACCAAAAACTCAAATGAAAAAGTGTATAAGGGTACCATTCTGGTATTGGTAGTAATTATTGCCGTACTTACATTTATGCTGATTACCAGCAGGCAATCACTCAAAGAAGTATCAACCGAGAAAACTGTTGTATCAGAACTGAATACTGAGCTTGAGGCTGAGCTTGAGCAAATCCTTGCCGAATATAACCAGGTAAAGAATGAGTACGATAGTGTACTCACTACACAGGATAGTATTATTCAGGCCAATGCAGAAGAGATCAGAAGACTGATCGCCCAGCAGGCCGATTACAGGAAAATACAGCGCGACCTGCGTTTGTTAAGAGATATTGCCCAGGATTATGTGCTTGAGATGGATAGTCTTTATGCGGAGAACAAAGTTTTAAAAGACGAAAATGTTGCCATGCAGGAAGAAATCCAAAGGGTTACTCAACAAACCACCGAGCTGGCTCAAACCAAAGAAGAACTGGAAAGTCAGGTTGAAGTAGCTTCGGCTCTCAGAGCCTTCCAGATCAATGCTACTCCCATCAGGATAAGGGGCCGTGGCCGTGAAGAAGAGACTGACCGGGCACGCCGCACCGATCAGATCAGGGTTTGCTTTACCGTAGCAGCTAATCCGGTTGCAGACCCGGGTAACAAAAATGCTTATGTTAGAATTGCTGATCCACTAGGCGAAATACTACGAATTAGTGATGAAGACCAGTATTCGTTTACTTTTGGTCAAGATACCCTGCAGTTTTCAATGAGGGATCAATTTAATTATCAGAACCTGGATACGGAAATTTGTATGGACTGGTATGGGAGCGACGAGTATGAAGATGGTTTGTACCTGGTATCTTTATTTACTGATGAATTCCGATTGGGCGAAACACAATTTTCTCTCAGATAAAACTTTTTTCTATGGATAACCGGAATATCTATATTTTTACTGAACTTTAAATGCTCTTGCTATGGAAAACTCCGAAAATCAATATCTCTATGAAGTTGAGAATACCCGAAGGTCTAACGGTTCGGGAATAATAATATTCCTGTCTGTTCTGGCTATCCTGCTCGCTATTGCGGGTGCCCTGCTTCTCAGGCAAATGCTGAAGGCCCGTTACGAATCACAGGTGGCTACATTGCAGGTTCAGGAAGTTTCCGATGAACGCGATTTGCTTATAAATCAACTTGACGATCTTGAGAATCGGTATGCTCAGCTGTCAAGAGATCACGAGGAGTTGCAGAAACTTTTCCGCGAAGAAAGGAGACGTGTTAATCAGCTCAGAGCCCAGATTCAGGGAAGTGCCCCTATCGGTAAGGGTGAAGCGATGCCTTTCCGGGAAAAAGTTGAAGAGCTGGAAACCCAACTGGAGAGCTACGAAGAGCAAATAGCTCTTTTACTGGAAGAAAATGAAACGCTTAATATTGAAAATGCCCAGATTAGATCAAATCTGGCCCAGGTTCATGTACAAAACCAGGAACTGGAGAACGAAACCGACAAGTTAAGAGAGAAAATAGAAATTGCATCTATTATAAACATTTCCAATGTAGATGTGATGGCTTTGCGTGAGAGAAGAAAATGGGATGAACCTACCACACAGGCCCGCAGAGCAGATAAACTCAGCATCTGTTTTAATGTGAACCGCAATATGATAGCTTCACCGGGCGAACGTGACTTTTTCATTCGAATCATCGATCCTCAGAATGAAGTTTTATCT
>SLOJ01000071.1 GCA_007132585.1 Bacteroidales bacterium
AGCTGATCTGAGTCTTATATCAAGCAAAGGCTGTAACTGATAAGTTATGATGTCTTTATACCTTTCCATAACATCCCAAACGATATGAGTAATTTGTTCCGTTACCATCGATTCATCAGCTTCAGGATGCAGGCGAAAATAATAGAAGTATGCCTGATTAAACCAGTTTGTTAAATTGGAGGGGTTTATAGTTGTCATGGCCTGAACCGCACCCAGCATGGAAAAACTGAAGTGAGATTTTTCGGGTAAATTCTCAATAATTCCTGATACAATAAAGGGATAAGAATTATCGAATAACAGTGTTTCTCCCATGGGGTCTTCATTGTCAAAATATTTTTGTGCAGCTGATCGGGTAAGTATCACGGAGTTAGGCGAAGTTAATGCTGTTGATGGTTCACCCCTGATAAATTCGAAATTGAATATCTCAAGGATAGCCGGATCAGCAATGGCAAAATTACTTTCCGTAACAGGTTCGCCATCACCCTGAAATACCACTTCTCTGCCAAATAGTTGAAGCCTGCCCATTTTATCAACTCCGGTAACACGGTCTTCAATATAATCATGCATAACACCAGGCATGATGGCAACTGTGCTTTCCCTGTTAACATTATACTGAAGGAGTCTGTAAATACTTTCAGGTTCATGATGATGCCGGTCGTATTTTAACTCATCTGAAACATATAGAAAAATCATCAGGCAGGCTGCAATACCTATGCTTAAACCCAGTAAATTAATAATGGAATAAAAGTCCCCGTTTTTTAGTTTTCTGAGAAAAACCAGCAAAACGCTTTTTGTCATTATCGTAACGTGTTTTATTACATGAATTAACTAAGTATGGATTGAATTCTAAACATCAAACTTCAGACCATGTGAATTAAGTGCTTTCTAAACAGAAGGATAAGGCTTTGAGAAATTTTAACAGGTGTTCATAAAAGAACAGATGATGTTCTTTTACGAACAGTAAAATTTAGAATAAAAGTATGACTTAACTTCTGATAACCGAACTCCTAATAAGCCAGGTTGGGTCTGAGCAGTTTTTCCGCCTCTTCTGTTGTTATATTTTTTTTCTGTGCGTAAAGTTCTACCTGCTCGCGTGTAACTTTCCCCAGGTTAAAATAGCGCGAGCGGGGGTGGGCAAAATACCAGCCTGAAACAGATGCTCCGGGAACCATACTGAAACCTTCAGTTAGCCGGGTTCCTGCATTTTGTTCTGCGTTAAGCAATTTAAATAATTTCAGCTTTTCACTATGCTCAGGGCAGGCAGGATAACCACAGGCCGGGCGGATTCCCTCGTAACGCTCCTTAAGAAGTTGGGATAAATTAAGTTCTTCATGTGTGTCGTAGGCCCAAAGTTCTTTTCTTATCTTTTCATGGAGAAGCTCGGCAAAGGCTTCTGCAAGCCGGTCAGCCAGCATCTTGGTCATTATGCTGTTGTAATCATCTTTCTTACTTTTAAAATCATTAGCCAACTCATCGGCCCCATGAATACTTACTGCAAAAGCGCCCATATAGTCTTCGATTCCTGATTCGGCAGAAGCGATATAATCAGCAAGAGACAGGTTGAATTTTCCCGGCTCTTCTTTAATCTCCTGTATACGCAGGAAGTTGAAACGCAATTTTTCTACTTTGCGCTTTTCGTCTTTAAAAATAATCACGTCTTCATTTTCGCTGCCTGCAGGAAATATTCCTGCCACACCTCTTGCCTGAAGAGAACCTTCGGCAATCATTTCTTTTAACATTTGTCGGGCATCTTCAAAAAGTTTACGGGCTTCTTCACCTTTTAGTGGGTCTTCGAGTACATCAGGGTATTTGCCTTTGATTTCCCAACCGTAAAAGAAGAATGTCCAATCGATGTAATCCGAAATTTCTTCTAGTGAATAATTATCGAAAACATGAATGCCGGGTTGGGCTGGTTTTGTAATATTTGCCTGTTCGGGCACATAAGGAAATTTCTTTTTACGGGCCTGCTTCATGCCCAGGAATTGTTTTTGGGCATTACGTTGCTCGTGCTCAAAAACAAGGGTCTTGTAATTTTCTTCCGTCTGGTTAAGGAATGATGATTTCTCCTTTGAAATCAATGTACTGCATACTTTGGCTGCCCGGGAAGCGTCTTTTACATGAATTACTCCGTTATCATAAGCGGGAGCAATTTTTACAGCGGTGTGCAGTACACTTGTTGTGGCACCTCCGATGAGCAATGGCAACTCAAATTCCTGTTTTTTCATTTCTGATGCCACATGTACCATTTCATCAAGTGATGGTGTGATAAGTCCGCTCAGCCCAATGATATCCACTTTCTCGTCTCTTGCCACCTGCAGTATCTTTTCGCAGGGTACCATTACACCCAAATCGATAATTTCAAAACCATTACAGGCCAGTACAACTCCTACTATATTTTTTCCAATATCATGCACATCACCTTTAACTGTGGCCATCAGAACTTTTCCGGCGCTTGAAACATCGCCGTGTAATGCTTTTTCCTCTTCAATGAAGGGAGTGAGATATGCTACAGCCTTTTTCATTACCCGTGCACTTTTTACCACTTGAGGCAGGAACATCTTTCCCGAGCCGAAAAGATCTCCAACTTTATTCATTCCATCCATCAGAGGTCCTTCAATTACTTCCAGTGCTTTGGCCATTTGTTGCCGCATTTCTTCCACATCAGCCTCAATAAACTCATCTTTGCCTTTTACCAATGCATGTGAAAGTCTTTCCCTTATTTCAAGCTCTCGCCAGGCGTTCTTATCGGTATTTTCCTTCCGGTCTTCCTGTTGGTCTTTTACTCTTTCTGCGTAAAGCAATAAGCGCTCGGTGGCATCTTTTCTCCTGTAAAGTATGGCATCTTCAACCAGTCGCAACAGGTCTCCGGGTATTTCATCGTAAACCTGCAGCAGGGCAGGGTTTACAATACCCATATCCATGCCTGCCTGTATAGCATGATAAAGGAAAGCCGAATGCAGGGCCTCCCTTATGATGTTATTTCCACGGAAAGAGAATGACAGGTTACTTACCCCGCCGCTTATGTGCACATAGGGCAGATTCTCGCGTATCCATCTGCAGGCTCGTATATAATCCAGCGCATAGCTGTTGTGCTCACTTATACCGGTGGCAATGGCAAGTACATTGGGGTCGAAGATGATATCATGGGGTGGAAAATCAATCTTTTCGGTGAGAAGTTTATAAGCACGCTCCGCAATTTCAATCTTGCGTTCAAAATTATCGGCCTGGCCCTTTTCATCAAAAAGCATAACCACCACGGCTGCTCCATATTGCTTTACAAGTTTGGCCTGGCGAAGGAACTCTTCTTCGCCTTCCTTCATGCTGATGGAGTTAACAATGGATTTTCCCTGTACACACTTCAGCCCTGCTTCAATAACTTCCCATTTTGATGAATCAATCATCAGCGGAACTTTTGAAATGTCAGGTTCTGCTGCTATATGATTCAAAAAGCTGGTTATGGCTTTGGGTGCTTCAATCATAGCATCATCCATACAAATATCGATAACCTGAGCCCCGTTTTCTACCTGGTCCAGGGCAATGCTTAGCGCTTCTTCGTATTTTTCTTCTTTTATCAACC
>SLOJ01000154.1 GCA_007132585.1 Bacteroidales bacterium
TAAATTTGCACACTCATCATCGGTTTCAGGCGTAGTGATCAATGATTTTTCAAAAAATTATTATCAAACGTATTTTTATAAAGCCGGACGTTTGAATTTTTAGTAATCATTATTGCCAAAAACCAGCGAAATAATATGATCGGGTTTTACACTTTCACCTTTGATAATGCAGTGAGCCTGATTATAAAAGGGTTCGCGTTCATCAAGTTTCTGGCGTATAAATTCAGGAAGCTGGTCGATTTCAACATTCTCGATGAGTGGGCGAACTGCTCTCGCTTTTTCCAGTCTGCAAGCCAGGCTGCTTTCATGCATTCGAAGATAAACGGTAACTCCCTTCTCATTCATTAAATCCATATTATTTTTATGGCAAGGGGCCCCTCCGCCGGTAGCTACAATTCTGTTCATTGATGGGTCCAGGCTTTGAAGAAATTGTGTTTCTGCTTCCCGGAAATAGGCTTCGCCTTTTTCCTGAAAAATCTGTGTAACAGTCATCCCCTCCTGCTCCTCCAGTACTTTATCCATATCCAGAAACTCCCAGGACATTTTTTTGGCAAGTCTTTTACCTAAGGTTGATTTACCACTCCCCATGAATCCTAAAAGAAATATTATCATACCCAATCCTGTTTTACACGCTGTATTTTGAACCTGCTAAAATTAGGGCAAAGTTACATATTTCCTAAATGGTATAATTCAATAATGATGGGATATGGAGACTTTTCGAAAAATTCGGGCAGAAATTATCTTTCAGGCTCCGTGAATAACGCTAATTTTGCAGAAACTTTTTATGCATGAAAATATTTACTGTAATTGGTGCAAGACCACAATTTATAAAAGCTGCAACCGTAAGCCGGGCTATTGAAAACGATGAATCAATAAATGAAACCATTGTACATACCGGTCAGCATTTTGATGACAATATGAGCCGGGTATTTTTTGATGAACTGAATATACCACGCCCTCTTCATAATCTTGACATTCACAGTCTGAATCACGGCGCCATGACCGGACGGATGCTGGAGCAACTGGAAGAACTGATACTGATCGAAAAACCCGATGTTGTGCTGGTTTACGGCGATACCAACTCTACCCTTGCCGGTGCATTAGCCGCAAGCAAATTACACATACCTGTAGCACATGTGGAAGCCGGGCTTCGTTCATTCAATATGTATATGCCCGAAGAAGTGAATCGCATTATTACCGATCGCATCAGTACATTTCTTTTTTGCCCTACTACCGAAGCCATAGAAAATCTCCGAAAGGAAGGGTTTGATTACAACACATGCCACGTGGTTAACTCAGGAGATGTAATGTATGATGCAGCTTTATATTACGCTGATAAAGCCAAAGCACCCGCAACCGGTGTACCCGAAAACTTTATACTTGCAACGCTCCACCGGGCTGAAAACACTGATGACCCCCAGCGTCTTACCAGTATATTTGAAGCTTTCAATACCATAAGTAAAGAAATACCGGTGGTGCTTCCCCTGCATCCCCGCACACGGAAAATAATGGAAAAAAATGGTTTGAAAAACAACTCCGATCAGCTTATTTTAACTGAACCACAGGGTTATCTTCAAATGATCAGTTTGCTCAAAAATTGCAAAATGGTTATGACAGATTCTGGCGGCTTACAAAAGGAAGCCTACTTTTTTCGTAAACCCTGCATTACACTTCGCAACGAAACCGAATGGGTTGAATTGGTCAATTCAGGAGTTAATAAGTTAGGCGGTTTTGATAAATCAGTTATAGTAGATGCTTTCCGGTCATTTAGAAACAGTGATACATTTTTTCCGGAAAATCTTTACGGAAATGGTGATGCATCACAAAAGATTATTCAATTTCTGAAAGAGTTTTACTAAATTTACAAATTCGAAAACCACCCTATTACACACTAACATATAGCACATTACATGACCGAAGACAATGCAATAAGAAAATCGGAAAAAAGATTTCTGTTGGCGCAACGCATGACCTATACCTTGCTGGCTATCATCCTTTTTCTCTACGGCCTCATTGCCATTCGCAATTTTCTTTATCCCATTGCATTTGGTTTTTTGTTGGCATATCTTCTTTTCCCTATCGCTAACTGGCTTGAAAAAAAACGAGTACCCCGGATACTTGCCAATTTTATTACAATAATTGGCGTATTGGGTATAATGATAAGTCTTATCTTACTTGCTTACAGCCAGGTGGCACCCGTGGCAGGTGAGCTGCCTAAACTCATTGATACCGGTATCCGAAACCTTTCGGCAATGCTTGCTGTATTAGGTGATTATTTCGGATTTGACCGCAGTGAAACCAGACAACTGATACAGGAACAAACCTCTGCATTCATTGCTTCAGGGGGTGAGTATTTACAGGATATTTTCAGCTCTACAGCCAGCACTATTGTGGCAATCGGATTGCTTCCCGTGTATATTTTTCTTTTTCTCTATTACCGTACAAAGTTTGCATACTTCCTGTTGAAAATTGCCGGCCCGACAAGACGAAAAGAAACCATTGAAATACTCAGGGAAATATCAAAAGTATCAGCACGGTATATGGGAGGAGTTATTGCCGTTGTAACCGTATTGTGTTTTCTCAACTCGCTGGGATTATGGATCATTGGAGTGAGATTTGCCATTGCACTGGGTATCATTTCGGCATTCTTTAATTTCATTCCCTATTTTGGAACTTTGCTGGGTGGATTGGTGCCCTTCCTCTTTGCCCTGCTTGTAGAGAATGATCCGGTACTGGCATTCAGAGTAGTAATACTTTTTATTATCATACAGTTTATTGAGAATAACATCCTTACCCCCAATATCGTGGGTGGAAATGTAAAGGTGAACCCTTTCTTTATCATCACCGGTTTGGTGGCAGCCAGTATCATCTGGGGCATCCCGGGTATGCTGCTCATTGTTCCTTTTCTGGCCATTATACGTATCGTCTTTTCGCACATCGATCCTATGCGCCCCTATGCTTTCCTGCTGGGCGAAGAAGGAACGGCCAAACATTCAATAAGTTTGAGTAAAATAAAAAAACTTTGGCCATGGGCGAAAAAAAAGGTTGATAAAATACAGGACAAGAATTAAAAAGATTTGTGGGATAATTAAATATCACATCCTTTTCACCACCCTCCTGAATACCACCGGTAATCTTTTGCCAAAAAGCAAGGCCGAAGCAATGCATACGAGAGAAAAGGCGAAAACCGTGTAGGGTACCCCGATATATTCAGACACCCAACCAGCTGCCAGACTGCCCAATGGAGTTATACCCATGAACGAAAGGCTGTATAGGGCCACTACCCTTCCACGCTTGTCTTCATCGGAGATGGTCTGTATCAGGGCATTGGTACTGTTAAAGTGTACGATCATACCAAAACCAGTGGCTGCCATCATAATGAATGAAAGGGCTCTGATGGGGGAAAGGGCAAAGATGCCCAGACCTATGGCAAATATCAATGCCGTACGGAAGGTGGTAACCGGAATGGTATGCACTTGTTTTCGGGCTGCCAGGTAAAAGGCCCCTGAGAGTGCTCCTAATCCCAGTGCACCGGTTAATACTCCAAGCAGCTCAGAACCGCCCTGCA
>SLOJ01000029.1 GCA_007132585.1 Bacteroidales bacterium
CGCGCCCAAATCGTTAGTAAAACTAGCTTCGGGGGTTACTTCTTTTTCATCTACACCAAGCTTATCAACGATGATAGCTTTTACTCTTGTTGAAATGTCAGACATGTTTTCTCCTTTTTTTGTTAAACAGATTGCAAAGATAAATGATTAAAATTGTTATAACCAACTTTTTTTGGCGATTTTACGCTAACATGCTATAATACATTGATTTACTAAGGTTTGTGCCAGGGTTAATCATCTATACGAAAAACCGTTCATTCCCTTATTAATAGCTTTTTAGAGAATTTTTAACCTTGAAAATTATTTAATTTATCAAACGAATGTTTTTTTAAGCAAAACTTCGCTCATCAGTATAAAGAAATATCATTCAACTATAGTCAATGTTTAAATTATGAATTAAAAACTAAATACAAAGTTGAACTTATTTTTCTATATTTTTGAAAATTAATTGCCAATTCCGAAAAACCAAACCAAAACCTATTGACCATTCAAAAACCTGCAATGATGAAGCAACTGAATTCCTTTTTCCGGGCATTTAACTCATATATCAGTCTTATTATACTTAACTACATTTTCCTTTTTCTTTTCAGGTTGTGGGAGGTGATCATGATATCGGGTTCGGGTATATTTTCAGAAACTTTGACAGGATTTGCCGGAGATATTATTATTGTAAACCTTGTTTTGATTATTATGTACATTCCTTATGCCTTATTATGGCTATGGAAACAAAAGACAACTATGGTGATTTTTGCCATACTCATGTCTTTGTTTTACCTGCTTTCCACACCCATTCAGGCATATTATAATATTACCGGAGAGATCATTTCGGCAGGAATCTTCCAGTGCAGCACCCTTTCAGCCTGGGCTTTCCCTTTAAAGAACATTCCTGTAATTTCTTTTCTGTTGCCTTTTTTAATATTTCTTGTCCTGGGTACCTATCTGATACATACAATCAGCCGTCAGGTGCAGGTTTTCCCGAAGATTGCGGTTAATTTTTTCGCTTTTCTGCTCATTATTGCCATTCCTGCAGGTTTTGAACTGGGGTTGAATTCTGATTTCTTCACAAAAAATGATCACCGCGTAAACAAACCCTTTCATTTTGCCGGCACTTGTATGAGTTGCACTTTTGGAGGTTATCAACCTGTAAAAGATGTAGTTTCAGATATTGACCGTTACCAGAACATAAGAGGAGCAGAAGCTTATTTGTCAGCTGATGAATTTCCATTATTGAGAAAAGCCATTGCCGATCCATGCATTAGTCCATATTTTAATGAAACAGATAACGGACTACCCCCTAATATAGTTATGATTGTGGTAGAAGGGCTTGGCAGTAAATTCCTTAATCCCATAAATGAGATCAGCTTTATGCCTTTTCTGGAAGGGCTTAGGCAGGAAAGCCTCTACTGGAAGAATTTCCTGGCCACATCCGATAGTTTGCAAAACACAATGAGCTCTGTTTTGGGCGGACTACCATACGGCAATCGTGGCTTTACTATACTGCCCATTATGCCCAGGCATTTTTCTTTGGTAAATGTGCTGGGTTTTAATAACTACCATACATCATTTTTTACGGGAAGGCATGCCTGGATCCATTCAACCGATAAGCTGCTGATGGCAAATGATATTGATGCCATATGGCACGCACAGAATTTCGGCGATGCCTTTAATGCTATCCGCACAGGACCTTCAAACAGCATCTGGGGTTATAATGACCAGTATCTGAAAAACCTGTTTTTTGAAAAAAGAAACAAAAACCAACACCAGCCCAAACTTGAGATCATCCATACCAGCAGTATGCACAACCCATGGCCGGTAGATCGTGAAGAATTTTACCGGGAAAAATTCAAGAATCTGATTTCAGAATCTGAAAATACTGAATACAGAGCACATTTTGAGCAACTTGATAAACAATATATATCGCTTATGTTTACGGATGATATGCTCAGTGACTTCTTTAAAACCTTTTCCCAACAGGATCAATACAACAAAACCATTTTTGTGATCACCGGAAATTATCCTATGCGCAAACTCACACCGAGATCCCATCTGGGGAAATACTATGTTCCATTGTTTATTTACTCCCCCCTGCTTACAGAAACCAGAGTTTTTGAAAACATCAGCAGCCATAAGGATTTTTATGATAGCTTTATTTCATTGATGAAGGAAAAATATGCTCTCACAACACCTGCTTATACAACATCTTTGGGGCATTCACTGTGCGGAAATGAAAATCAAAAAGCATTTATCCCACTTATGGACAACGAAAACAGAATCAGTGAATTAGTCTACGGCAAGTATTTTCTTTCGTCAGATTCAGAATTATTCACAATAGAAAATGGGTTTGAAACTGTACCATCCGATGATAATGAAAAACCGGAAGAAATGAAAAACCTGCTGAATGCTTTCAAAGAAGTAAATACAGTTGCATCGCAAAATCTTGTACCCGATTCGCTTTTTTTCGATTATTTTGATTATGTATTGCTTGATGATATTATGCTTCGTGGAGGCACCATCCGTCGTGAATATGTTGATATCATTGAAGAAATACCGCTGGAACAAGGCTACAGATATTACCTGGATGCATCTTTTGTTAATCCCCGTATTCCGCTTGAGGAAGTATATCTGGTATATGAAATAACTGACGGGGCAGGCAATTCGCTCATCTGGAAAAATTTCGGAATCCCCGATAGTGGCGATGAAGGCTTTGGTGTGAAAGAAACCATAACTACAGAAAATCTGGATGCAGAAGATATACAACTACGCGTATTCCTGTGGAATGAATCGCCTGTGCCTTACGAATTTGACCAGGCCAGGATCACAATTTACAGGAGCAAATGATTTTGCGGATAAAAAACACAACCCAATTAGAATGATGAAAAAGAAAAACCATGTGGCCATTTTTGCGTCGGGGAGCGGCACCAATGCGCAAAATCTGATTGAGTATTTCAGAGATCATCCCACCATTCATATAAGTATCATTGTAAGTAACAGATCAGATGCTTATGTTCTGAAACGTGCAGAAAACGAGAATGTGCCCCATGTGGTTCTCTCCGGAAAAGACTGGGGAGAAAATGGTAATGCATCACAGGTTCTCCGGGATTATGGTATTGACTTTATCGTGCTTGCCGGTTATCTTCGCCTTCTCCCATCATGGCTGATTCAAAAATACCCAGGCAGGATTGTAAACATTCATCCGGCCTTATTACCCAACTATGGCGGGAAAGGAATGTACGGCGAACATGTGCATAAGGCAGTAATTGCCAGTGGCGACAAGCAATCGGGTATTACCATCCACTATGTGAATGAAGATTACGATAAAGGAGACATCATCTTTCAAGCCCGGTGCCCGGTGTTGCCATCCGACACACCTGACAGCCTGGCAGAAAGGATTCATGAACTGGAGTATGAGCACTATCCGAGAGTGGTGGAAAAACTTATAATGTCAAATGTATGACATCTAAAGCTTTTCTACTGCCTCCTTCGCTGCTTCCAACATAGGCTCAACGGAAATGGGCATGCCCACGGCATTTCGCATCCATTCCTGAGGTATCAGGCGGCC
>SLOJ01000049.1 GCA_007132585.1 Bacteroidales bacterium
AGGTCTCCCTGGTTGGCGGCATCTATTATCGTTTTGAGTGTGATATTTTCGGTTTGCTTAGCAACGATATTACTAATAATGGAGCTTTTGCCATTGCGGATCTTTTCCTGCGATTTTTTCACAAGGGCCGTGCCTGATGCTATGGTTTCAAGGCAACCTATCTTGCCGCAGTAGCATAATTCACCGTCAGGATCCATTTGTATATGACCGAACTCACCACAAAAACCTGAGTTTCCATGATAAAGCTGTCCATTAATAATGATTCCCAAACCAATTCCTGATCCTACATTGATAAACAGTACGTTGGATTTGTTTTTTGCATAGCCAAACCATGCTTCTCCAACAGCCATAGCCTTTGTGTCGTGCTCAATAAATGAACGATGGCCGAAGAGTTCTTCAAACGTATCGGCTATGGGCCTGTCGCCAAACTGCGGGTAACTATAGCTGATCCCTTTTTTTATGTCAATAAGCCCGGGTATGGTGATGCCAAATCCGAGTAAAGTTTTTTTATTGATTTTATTGGCTGCCAGTAAACTGTCAGTCTCTCTTTTCAATATAGCCAGAAAATCTTCCGAATTATCCAACCCCTGATTTACTTCGAGGATTTTACCAATTTGTTTGTTATGAAGGTTGAAAATACCAATGCGACTGTAATTTCTACTCAGGTCAATGCTAACTATAACACCGGCATCAGGTTTTAAACCGTAAACGGAAGGTTTTCTGCCGCCCTTTGATTCTCCTATCCCAAAATTATCCACAAGCCCTTCTGCAGTTAATTCATTCATAATATTTGCAATAGAAGGGATGCTATTGTTGGTGGCATCACATAATTCAGCAATGGTTTTCAACCCTTCTTTGTAAAAAATATCTATTACTTGCTTTTTAAGGATTAACTTTTTTATATTCTGAGGGTAAGCCTTACCATCGCCATTGGATTTGGCTTTCTTTTTTGATGTTTTCATGCCCTGTTACTTTTTTTATTCCCGAGTTATGATAAAAGTTTTGCAAAGTAATTAAAAAAATTAATAAGTACATCGTATTTATGTAAAATTGTAGCTTTTTACAGGGGAAAGTGGGTAATAAAATGATTGAAAGAAGTTATAGCAGGTGATTACGAAGATTACCACTTTTCATTACCTTTTCAAGATAAGGTTCAAAGCGGCATGATTTTAATAATTCAAGGTAAGATGTGTTATGGAGATCGGAGCCGAGTAAATCAATCATCTCTGCATTAATAAATTTTTCGGCTTGCTTTTTAACTTCTTTTGAAAAGTGGCCCGAGAGGCTGTTGATGTTCATCTGGAAATAAATTCCCCGGTTTTTAAGATCTTCAAATTTGCCGAATTCATTAATCCAGAATAAATACCTCTCCGGATGAGCCAGAATGATCCTGTAACCCTTGATCTGCATTTCGAAAATGATTTCAAAAAGGTCAGGAGGTGCCTGATAATATGGTAACTCAATCAGCAGGTGATTTTTACTGAAAGTTTGCAATTGATTATTCTCAAACAGCTTTTTAAAGCCATCATCGAGCATGTATTCGGCAGCCGCCTCTATTTCAATATATATGTTTTCTTCATCAAGTTTTTTCTTTAGTGCCTGCAAGCCCTCCTGTATTATTGATG
Source organism: Bacteroidales bacterium (assembly GCA_007132585.1). GTDB lineage: Bacteria > Bacteroidota > Bacteroidia > Bacteroidales > UBA7960 > SKVR01. The sequence continues at coordinate 1,626 of SLOJ01000049.1, forward strand.
GAGTATTTGGATAAATATCAGCACTGGTATGTGGCGTGGTAATCAGTTTTTTGTAACCAAGCTTCTGCATTTCCCTTATGAGTATAAGGGATGTTTCCATGTCCGGTGAGCCGTCATCAATACCAGGCACCAGGTGCGAGTGCATATCTGTAACCAGCCCGCTCAGATCGACAGGATATTTCAGTTTTTTTGGTTTAAAAAAGTTTCGGAGCATTGAATTCTTTCTTTTACAGATTTCTGCAAGCCTGTTTTTCCCTTTTGTAATGCCTGCCTGTTTTATCTGTTTTCGTATTGTTCTTTGTAATAGTTCTGATATTCACCTGATGTAACATTATCTATCCACTCTTTGTTTGTCAGATACCAATCGATTGTCTTGTCGAGCCCCTCTTCAAATTGCAGTGAGGGTACCCAACCCAGTTCATCCTTTATTTTGGAAGCATCAATAGCATAACGTAAATCATGTCCTGCACGGTCTTTTACATAGGTTATCAGTCTCTCTGAAGTTCCTGAATCACGGTTCAGTTTTTTATCCATTATCCGGCAAAGGACTTTTATAAGGTCAATGTTTTTCCATTCATTATGTCCGCCAATGTTGTATGTTTCACCATTTTCCCCTTTATGGTAAATCAGATCAATGGCCTGTGCATGGTCAACCACATAAAGCCAGTCGCGCACATTTTCCCCTTTGCCATAAACAGGCAGGGGTTTATTATTTATGATGTTATTGATGAAAAGCGGAAGGAGTTTTTCAGGAAACTGATTTGGGCCATAGTTATTGGAACAGTTGGAGATAACCACCGGTAAATTATAGGTATGATACCATGCCCGTACAAAATGATCGCTGCTCGCCTTGGCAGCAGAGTAAGGGCTGCGTGGGTCGTAGGCTGTGGTTTCGGTAAAAAGACCATCTTCCCCAAGTGAACCGTAAACCTCATCAGTAGAGATATGATAAAATCTTTTTCCTGAAACGTCTTTCCAGAAATGCTTTGCCGCATTTAGCAGGTTAACCGTACCAATTACGTTGGCATTTATAAACTCCATAGGGTTTGCAATGGAACGGTCAACATGACTTTCTGCTGCAAGGTGTATTACACCGTCGAAATTATATTTTTCGAAGAGTGAAAAAACAAAATCTGCATCCACAATATCACCCTTTTCGAAAACATAATTGGATGCTTTTTCTATATCTGTCAGGTTTTCCAGATTGCCCGCGTAGGTCAGTTTATCAAGATTTACAATACGGTAATCAGGGTATTTATTTACAAATAACCTTACTACATGTGATCCTATGAATCCGGCACCGCCGGTGATTAAAAGTGTTTGCATGGTTTTACTGATTTTTCAGAAAGTATATTTCTGCTAATTATCAAAAGCTCCAGTATTGAATATCCTTAATTTTACTTCTGTAAATACCTTTTATATCAACGAGAATTGGATCGTTGGTATTTTTCATCATATTTTTAAAATCATCTTCGGTAAACTTCACATAATCATTATGATTTACCGCTACAACAACAGCATCATAATTATCCGAAGGTTGGTCAATAAGGCTGAAACCATATTCATGCTTCAGTTCTTCTTCATTGGCATAGGGGTCAACAACATCTACATTTACCCCGTAGCTTTTAAGTTCACAAATCACATCTGCCACCTTGGAGTTCCTGATATCACTGACATTTTCCTTGAAAGTGACTCCCATAATCAGGACTTTCGACTCCTGGATGTTTTTACCTGCAGCAATGAGTTTTTTCACCAGTTGCTTGGCAGCATAAAATCCCATAGAGTCATTTACAAATCGTCCGCTGTTAATTATTTGGGGGTGGTAACGGAATTCTTTAGCTTTATAAACCAGGTAGTAGGGGTCAACACCGATGCAATGACCACCTACCAGTCC
>SLOJ01000184.1 GCA_007132585.1 Bacteroidales bacterium
AATAACCCTAATTAATTATCTAAACTTACTACAATTATTATGACTCAAAAAAAGGAAAAGATTGTTCTCGCATACAGTGGAGGACTTGATACATCAGTGATTCTGAAATGGCTGATTAATAAAGGATACGAAGTAATAGCCTATGTTGGCGATGTAGGCCAGGACGATGATTACGAAGAAGTTGAGAAGAAAGCACTGGAAATTGGGGCTTCTAAAGTATATATTGAAGATCTGAAAGAAGAATTTGTAACCGATTATATTTTTCCGGCCATCAAGGCAAATGCTGTTTACGAAAGCCGCTATTTGCTGGGTACTGCCCTTGCACGCCCGGTAATTGCCAAAAGACAAATTGAAATTGCAGCAATGGAAGGGGCCAATATTGTATCACACGGTGCCACCGGGAAAGGGAATGACCAGGTGCGCTTCGAACTTACATACTATGCTCAGAACCCCGAGATAAAAGTTTTTGCCCCCTGGAAAGACAAAGAGTTTCTGAAAGAATTTAAGGGCCGTACCGACCTGCTCAACTATGCTGCAGCACATGGAGTTCCGGTTAAATCAACTTTGAAAAAACCTTACAGTGAAGATGACAACCTGCTGCACATCAGCCACGAGGCTGGTATTTTGGAAGATCCGACTTACAAATGCGATCATGATATCATCAGCAAGATAAAAATGCCACAGGAAGCTCCCGATAAAGAAACTCATATTGCTATCACCTTCAAGGATGGAGTTGCAGTAAAGGTTACCAACCTGGATGATGGTACCATCAAAACCAATCCGCTGGAGTTGTTCCAGTATCTGAATTTCCTTGGCTCGGAAAATGGTATAGGGCTTCTGGATATGGTTGAGAACCGGTATGTAGGAATCAAATCCCGTGGAATATACGAAACACCGGGTGGTACAATTTTACTGAATGCACATATGGATATTGAGGGGATTGCCATGGACAGGGAAGTAATGAAATTGAGAAATATGTTCTCACCCATTTTTGCAGAGCTTGCTTACAATGGTTTCTGGTTCAGCCCTGAAATGGATTTCCTGATGGCAGCCATCAATAAAAGCCAGGAGCTGATCGATGGGGTGGTTAATATGACGCTCTACAAGGGGAATGTTATGATTGACGGACGGGAGTCGCCAAGTTCACTTTACAACCAGAATCTCTCAAGTATGGATATTGAAGGTGGTTTTAATCAGCAGGACAGCGAAGGATTCATTAAAATTAACGCCATCAGGCTAATGGCCCATAATGCTATTACAGAGGTTCAGAAGAAGAAGAACGGAAAACCGGCCTTAGTCTGACTTATTTAAACTAAAAAAAAAACAGAATTATGAAGCTTTGGGACAAAGGAATACATACGGAAAAGTCGGTGGAGGAATTTACCACTTCCACCGACCGCATCATGGACGTGCGGCTTGCGGCCTATGATGTGATGGGTAGCATTGCACATGCCAGGATGCTGGAGAGCATCGGTTTAATCACAAAAGAGGAGCTGAAGATGCTTGAAAAAGCCCTTGGTAAAATCATGAAAAAAATCAGGGAAGGAACCTTTGAGATTGAAGATGGGGTGGAAGATATTCACAGCCAGGTAGAGATTATCCTCACCAATGAGTTGGGAGAAGTGGGCAAAAAGCTTCACACAGGACGATCAAGAAACGACCAGGTGTTAGTTGACCTTAAACTTTTCACCCGGCAGAGCCTTAAAACCGTCGTACTGAAAACTCAACAACTTTTCAGGATCCTGCTGGAGCTTAGCAACAAACACAAAGATTGCTTAATGCCAGGATATACCCATATGCAGGCGGCCATGCCGTCTTCATTCGGTTTATGGTTCGGGGCTTTTGCCGAAAGCCTTGTAGACGACATGCAGCTATTACTGGCAGCCTATCGGATAAATGACCAGAACCCACTCGGTACTGCGGCCGGATATGGTTCATCCTTTCCATTGAATCGGAGCCTGACAACTCATTTGCTTGGGTTCAATAATATGCAGGTGAATTCGGCTTATACACAAACAAGCCGTATTAAAAATGAAAAATCGGTCACTTTCGCTCTGAGCTCACTGGCAAATACACTCTCCAGAATTGCTATGGATGTTTGTTTATACAGCGGACAGGATTACAAGTTCTTCAAACTGCCCGATGAATATACTACCGGGTCCAGCATTATGCCCCATAAAAAGAATCCCGACGCATTTGAACTGATCCGCGCACGTTGCAACAAACTTATGGTTTTGCCTTATGAGATAAGCCTTATCACTGCAAATCTTCCCACAGGATATCATCGCGACTATCAGATCACAAAACAGGATTTCATTAAATCCTTTGACGAAATGAATGAGTGTTTGAATATGATGACCCTGCTAATGGAGAATATTGACGTAAACCCTGACCTGATAAACGATGATAGATATAATGACATTTTCAGTGTGGAAAAAGTTAACAAACTTGTTTTAAAAGGAATTCCATTCCGCAATGCCTATAAAATGGTTGCAGAAGAGATCAAAAACGGAACCTTCAAACCCGAAAAAAAGATCAGCCACAAACATGAAGGCAGTATCGGGAATCTATGCAATAACATGATAGAGCAAAAACTTGATTGTGTTATGTGCCAGTTTAACTTTATGAAATCAGAAATGGCACTGAAAAGTCTGTTGTCAGTACAATAATCAAACTTACTATTACCGTTATTTATGGGAAACAACTACAAAATCATTTTCAGAATTGAAATTGATACCTTTTTTGATGCGCGAGGAAATCTTAGCCTGCAAAAAATGGAACGCCTTGTAATGGTTTGTACCAATTTGCGCAATGCAGGTTTTCAGGTTCTTATTGTGTCATCAGGTGCCATTATGCTGGGTACTGCCAAAATGGGTTTATCTGAACCGCCCACCGAACTGATTGCCAAACAGGCTATTGCGGCCATTGGTCAGACTGATCTGATCAGATATTACCAGACGTTTTTCGACAGCTTTGACCAAACTGTGGCCCAGGTGCTGGTAACGCGTGATGTGTTAACTATACCGGTGCGCAATAAAAATGCACGCATGACACTTAATAAGCTGCTTGAGAAGGGAATTATCCCCATCATCAATGAAAATGACTCTGTTTCTACGGATGACATCATCCTTGATGATAATTATCCTTTGACCTTGATCGTGGCCCAGCTTGTAAAACCCCATGCCATCATCACTAAATCATACGAAGAAGACAGATTCAGTCTGATTGTTAGGAATAACCCCGAAATCATGGACGTTGCCGAAGAAGACCTGTTTCAACTTGCACACCGGATTAAATCAGCTGAAGGCATTGCAAATGAGATTAATTTTGATTGCAAAACACGTAAACCATTAAATCCATCCCTGTCAGGCAGTAAGAATGTTATGGCAGAAGTGCCCATGATAAGTGGATTCCCCCAGGTATTCAAATTCTCCAAATTCTGTTATAATGTTACTAAATAATTACTGGAATAAAATAAAATCGAGCAAAACCATTGTTGTTAAAGTTGGCACCTCAACATTGAGTTACCCCAATGGCAAACTGAACTTTCAAAGGATCGACAAGCTGGCGGGGGCATTGGCCGGTTTGCAGAAAAAGGGAAAAAATATCATTCTGGTATCTTCAGGGGCAATTGCAGTTGGCTCAGGAAAAATGGGACTTAGCTCAAAACCCACCGATATTGCAGAAAAACAGGCTCTTGCAGCTGTCGGTCAGGCCGATCTGATGAAGGTTTATCAAAAGCTGTTTGAATCGAGAAGCCAGCTTGTTGCCCAGGTTTTACTCACCAGGGATATTGTTACTGTGTCCGAAAGAAGAAACAATGCTTCTAATACCCTCGATGCATTGATGCAAATGGATGTCATCCCGTTGATCAATGAGAATGATACAGTTGCTACCGATGAAATTGTTTTTGGCGATAATGATACACTATCGGCATATGTGGCCAGCCTGGTGAAAGCTGATCTGCTAATCCTTATGTCGGATATTGATGGCCTTTATTCAGCAGACCCAAAAGTTGACCCTGCAGCAACCATTATTCCGCTGATTACTGAACTCAATGGTAAGCTTGAAAAAACTGCAAAGGGAAGTAATAATAACTTTGGAACAGGGGGCATGATCACAAAAATTTCAGCTGCAAGGGTTTGCAGGGAGGCCGGGATACCAGTGTCCATTACCAATGGAGAAAACCCTGAAATAGTCAATGAAATAATCGCGGGAAAGCCAACAGGGACTTTATTTTACTGGAGTAAAAAAATTGCAGGAACCCAAACAGTATAAACGTATGATAACTGATACTTTTATCCGGATTTCAGTGTAAATAAACGAATACGGAAAAACAAGAATAAAGGATTAAAGTAGTCAGCAATTTTTTAAATATATTATGTATGAATGAATTGAATCAAAAAGGCATCAATGCCCGGAAAGCCACCGGCTTACTAGCCCGGCTATCTACCCAAGAGAAAAATATGGCACTTAAACAGACAGCTGACTTGCTGATTGAAAAAGCAGATTATATCCTGGAAGAGAACCAGAGGGATATTGAAGCAGCTAATGCAAATAATATAAAAGGGGCTTTGCTTGACCGGCTTCGTTTAAATATGGCCCGGATAGAATCGATGGCCGAAGGGCTCGAACAGGTTGCCCGGCTTGATGATCCGGTAGGGGAAGTATTGTACATGAAGAAAAGGCCCAACGGATTGCAGATAGGCCAGGTCAGGGTTCCGCTCGGGGTTATCGGGATTATTTATGAAGCACGCCCAAATGTTACAGCCGATGCTTTTGCTTTGTGCCTGAAAACAGGGAATGCAGTCATTCTCAGAGGGGGTAAAGAAGCAATCAATTCAAACAAAGCGATTGTAAAGGTTATCCAGGATGCGCTTCGTAGTAAAGGTGTTCCGGTTGATGCCATCCAGCTCGTGGAAAATACTTCACGTGAAAGTGCCGTGGCAATGATGAAACTTAACAAATATCTTGATGTATTGATCCCTCGCGGTGGAGCGGGATTAATACAAACCGTGGTGGAAAACAGCAGTGTGCCCGTACTTGAAACGGGCGTGGGAAACTGCCATACCTACATTGATGCCTCAGCTGATCTTGAAATGGCACAAAAAATTGCTGTTAATGCAAAAACGCACAGGCCGGGGGTTTGTAATGCCATGGAGTCACTTCTGGTTCACAAATCATTAGCAGATAAGGTTCTTCCTTCTCTTTGCGCAGAACTCAGAAGTCTTAATGTGGAGATCAGGGGTGATGAAACGGTTCAAAAACTTGTACCTTTCGCAGTCCCTGCAACTGAGAAAGACTGGTCAATGGAATACCTTGACCTGATCCTGGCAGTGAAGGTTGTTTCATCGATCGACGATGCGATCAATCATATCAATTCCTTTGGATCAAGCCACTCCGAGTGCATTGTAACAGAGAGTTATTCAAACGCCCAGCGATTCCTGCAGGAAGTGGATGCAGCAGCAGTTTACGTAAATGCATCTACCCGTTTTACCGATGGGTTTGAATTTGGATTCGGAGCCGAGATCGGTATCTCTACCCAAAAACTGCATGCCCGCGGCCCAATGGGACTCAAGGAACTTACTTCTACAAAGTACATCATTTATGGAGAAGGGCAGGTAAGGTAATGTTTACTTTGTGAATTTTCACTGATTGCAGGAAGTCAGAATGACCCGATATTGAAAAGCAGATTCGATGAGGGTTGGAGCGGAAATGCAACCGACCGAAGGGAGCTCAGCGAAGCTGATTTCCATTTGGCATGGATGGCTATAAACCTAAAAACTGATTCAAACCCCTAACCTGTAAAAAGATTCGTAAAAGAAATACCGGTCAATGAATGCGGCAAGGATTATTAGTACAAATGCCAGTTTTTTAAGGTTCCCGGAGCGCGTCGGTTGTGCAGCGGGTTTAAGCACCTGCCAGATCAGAAGAATACTTCCGGTGAACCAGAGGGTCCAGGGCAGGAGTATGGCGGTAAGGGGGATTTGAGATACAAAGGCTATATTCTCTTCCGGAACAGGTGCTCCTGCAAGAAACGTTCCTGCCAGTCTTATAAGAAAAGATGCTGAAATGATCCCTGCAAAAATGTATAGCATAGGGGAATTATTAAAAGATTGATGTTTGATCTGAATTAGACCAGGCATTATTAGCAGGAATCCTATACCGGTAATGAAACCACTGGTGAAAAATCTGATCAGGGTATGGGGGGTATTCCACGCAGGAACAGTGGGCAGCATGTAAATCCTTGCCATGGTATAAATCATAAGCCACCCTGCCACGGTAACCAGCAAAAGCAGCCAGGGTGATTTTAATGCTTCCCTGCCTGGGTGCCAAATCCGGAGGGCAGTGACTGCAAGCAGTCCCGTGAAGATGGATACCATCACTATTTCGCGACTTAGCCACGAATGTTTCAGGTTGCTCAGGGCATAAACGGATGCCAGGGGCGCCGACAGGTGAAAAAAGGATGCAAGCATGGCAACCACCATGCATATAGCAGCTATCATTATACCCTTGCGCAAAGTTTGCTGTAAATTTATGCCGGTTTTGTGAAAATCTGAGAGATGCAGGATCAGCAGTCCGGTTGTCAGCCCTGCCGAAAACTGACCCAATACAGTAAACAATATGAGCGACCATTCTGAATTATGCATTTTTTATCTCCTCTCTGTTGATGACTTTCCAGTTCACCTTTGCTGTTGCCCCCGGATGTTTTTTTAATACCAGTGCAGGTTTTGTATAATGGGGTGGGGGAAGAGGGAAACTTTCTGCATTGATGCCATAATTCTCCCTAAGCTCACTGAGTTCTCCTGCTTCCAGCACACGCATGGGGCATGATGTAACGCAGGAGGGAAGTTTTCCTTCAGCAATATAATCGGCACACATAGTGCATTTGGTCATTTTGCCTTTGGATTTATCCAGGTGCAATGCTCCGTATGGGCAGGCCCATGCACAGTAGTGGCAGCCCATACATCTTTTCTCATCTATAAGTACCAGTCCCTCCCCATTCTTGTATATGGCTTTATTAGGGCATTTGGTCATGCAGATGGGGTCCTCGCAATGGTTGCATGCCATGGAAATATTGTAAGATCGTATACCGGAAATCCAGTTGTGTCCTTTGGGTTTCCATTCACCTCCAGCCACCTCATAAACATTCCGCCATCGCATCCCCACCGGATGATCATGCTTGTCCTTGCATGCCACCTGGCAGGTTTTGCAACCTGAGCATTGCGATGCGTCGAAGTAGAAGGCCCATTGTTTCATGGTTGGTTTATTGGTTTATTGGTTTATTGAGTTATTAGTTTATTGAGTTATTAGTTTATTGAGTTATTAAGAAATTAAGGAGGTGAGAAAATAAGGGAAAAAGGATTTTCGTACTTAATTTTTTTTGCTTCGTAATTAGCTTCTTTGAGCTCGCCTTCGGTTCGGTTCGTATTTTGCGATTTGAGATTCGGCTACAAAGTTATAAAAAATGGAAATTGAATAAAGGAGTGATTAGTGAAAAATGATTTATACACATCAGGGAGAGGATAGGGAAACTGGTAAGGTCTTTCCGTTGTAAACCTTATGGCCGTTTGTCGCAAAGTCCTTGATATATTCAGCCATATCTGATGCAGAAACACTGGCTTTATAACCCGGAAAAGCTTCTTTAAGCATTACAGTATCCACAGCACCAATGGCCAGGGCATTTACTGAAATATTCTGTGGTTTTAATTCAACTGCCAGGCACTCTGATAAGGTTGACAGAGCTCCTTTGCTTGCTGCATACAATGACAATCCCGGGAATTTTTCACTCCCCTGAAATCCTCCCATGCTGGTTATATTTACAATATGGGAAGGTGAATTAAAATAGGGTAGAAGTTGTTGAATAAGAAGAAAAACAGCTTTTACATTTACCGAAAACATTTGATCAAAATCCTCAGGCTGATATTGGGAAAAAGGCTTTTTAATCAATGAGCCTGCATTATTGATTACGATATCCACTTTCTGGTTGAAATGCTTCTCCACAAGATTGATCAATTCGGTACACTTATCATTGCTCATCAGGTCGAAGGATATATATTCAAGTTTGTCGCCGGCATTGAGTTTCTCAAGGGATTCAATATTGCGCGAAAGGGTGATAACGCGGTTCTTTCCAATAAGGAATTTCCGGGTCAGTTCCAGACCTACTCCCCTGGAAGCCCCGGTAATGATCACATTCATTTTTTCAAGGATTGGTGTTAAGCTAAAAAAAGGGGTGGCAGCCCCTTTTTTTGATACAAAGTTTATTTAAAGCATTTATTTATCCTGGTGTACAAGCCATTTGCCATCTTGTTTTACCAGATCGATGGTGTCGATTTCATCACCCACCGTGTAAGTGCATTTAGCCTTATCGTCTTCAATTTCGCAGGTGAGATTTTCATGCTTCTCACGTTCTTCCATCATTTCACCTGCAAATGCAGCTGCCATCGAAAGCATTTGTCCGGTTTGTTCGGTTGCATATTCTGAGGCTTCTTCAAATTCACCGTTTGATAAATGAGTTAAAAATTTATCGGCTATGTACTCTGGTGTGTTTTTGCTTTGGCAGGAGCTTAAAATCAATACGAAAAATGCTGCAATACCAACGATCATCAGGTGCTTTTTCATTAGACTGGCTTTGGTTTAAATGTTTGAAATTAAGTAAAAACTGTATTGTAAGTGATTATGAGTGCTCAAAGCTATATAAGAGTAATTTATGTATTTGATTTGCGCATCACCATAAATACATATAAACTCATTATAATTGATGTAATAAGTTGGATGTGAAGCGCTATACCGATCATCGACTCATCGGGCATTATGGTTGAAATGGCAGCAAACTTCATGATATAGTAAAAGAGTTTACTGACCCAGATGCTCAGGAAAATGGCTGCAAGCACATGAATTCTTTTGTGCAGCATTTGAAATACTGCAACCATGGCAACCAGTTCAATGGCTATAAGCATGGACTTGACCAGTAAGGGATGCGCTGCCAATGCAAAGGATACCAGTGGCAATGTTAATGCGAGTATATAAGCATTATTGCGGTGCGTATGAATCATCGCAAGTATTACCATGATTCGCATAGGTTCAATATAGTACAGCGGAAAACTGAGCAGGTGAGAGAAAGTTGGCACCAGATAAATAAAGGCAATGGCAACAAAGTCAAGAAGTATACTTTTTATACCTAGTTTGGCAGCGGGTGAGTTTAATGTTAATTGCATAAGATGATCTTTTACCGGTTAATATTTAAACTGATTATAAATAAGGCCTTAACAATGAATATATAGGCCCAAAAATAAGAAAATTATTTCAGGAATCTTAATTTTGCGATAATATTAAATTATGCCGCTGGTTTTTTTCATTCAAAATATATAACCATGGAAAGAAGAGATTTTATCAGAAAAAGTTTTTTATATGGTGCAGTGGCTGGACTGGGCACATCAGCTCTGGGTTCCTTTACTCCTGCACTGGCAGGATTAAGGCCTCACATCACTAAAGGCAATTATGATCTTGCGGCTGTAAGGGGAACTGATCTTGTTGCCATGTTTGAAAGTGCCATGCAGGAAATGGGGGGTATGTCGCAATGGGTGAAACCCGGACAAACCGTTGTAGTAAAGCCCAACATAGGATGGGATGTAATTCCGGATCGGGCTGCCAATACCAATCCTGAACTGGTTGGTGCGGTGGTAAGGCATTGCCTGCAGGCCGGTGCTTCAAGGGTAACCGTTTTTGATCATACCTGCGATAACTGGCGAAGAAGTTATGAGAACAGTGGTATTGAAAAAGCAGCCCGTGATGCGGGTGCACGTATTGTTCCGGGAAACTTTGAAAGAAATTACCGCGATATTACCATTCCTGGTGCTGTCAGATTAAAGGATGCCAAAGTACACGAGCAAATCCTTGAAAATGATGTTTTTATCAATGTACCGGTGCTTAAGCATCATAGCTCAACCCGGCTTACCATTGCCATGAAAAATCTTATGGGGATAGTTTGGGATCGACGTTACTGGCATCGTAATGATCTAAATCAGTGCATTGCCGACTTTTGCCTGTACCGTAAACCCGATCTCAATATTGTAGATGCCATGCTGGTAATGACAAGAAACGGCCCGAGAGGTACTTCCACTGCTGATCTGGTAAGGAAAAACAGCCTTTTGGTTTCATCAGATATCGTGGCTGTTGATGCCGCAAGTGCTATGATCTTCGGCGAGGAACCAGCAAATGTGGGGCACCTCGCCATTGCCGAAAGAATGAATATCGGTAACCTCGACCTTACAAAACTTAACATTCAGAGAGTTTATATGTAATAGCAAAACCCGGCAATGCCATCTTTGAACATAAACTTTTCAACTGTAAATACATTTTTTTCTCAAAACTAAAACTCATGCTATTACGCCATCTCAGAAAAATCAGGATTATATTATCCCTTCTTATATTTGCTTTTTTACTTCTCTTTTTCATGAATGTTCATGGAAGGATTGTTGACCCGGTGGCTGAGTTTTTATTGCGATTGCAGTTTTTTCCTTCATTGCTCAGATTTACCGCCATTGCATTTGCAGCTTCTTCACTGGGTTTTCTGCTGATATTGCTAATTACATTATTATTTGGCAGGGTATATTGTTCTTCCATTTGTCCGTTGGGAACCCTCCAGGATTTTTTTATAGCCCTTGGGAAAAGATTGAAACCGAAAAAGAAAAGAAGATTTGTATATACGTCAAACAGAAAATTTATTATACGTTATTCTTTGTTGGCAGCCACACTCTTATTCTGGGTATTCGGCAGTTTATTCCTGTTAAACCTTCTTGATCCGTATTCTAATTTTGGTAAGATTAGCGTAACGCTTATTCAGCCGGTATTTACTAAAGGAGTAAACGTACTTTCGGGGCTACTCGAAAGGCTCGATCTGTTTTTCATTACACCCTTCCTTAAACAATCGTTACCACTCGACGTGATTGCCGTTTCGGTTGGAATCCTGGGTGTCATTATGACCATGAGTATATGGCGAGGTCGACTTTTCTGCAATTCTCTTTGTCCGGTAGGTTCGATATTGGGATTGGTTTCTACACGATCTGTATATCGGCTGGCTTTCAAAGATGAAGCCTGCACCTTTTGTGGGAAATGTGAAAAAGTATGCAAAGCCGAATGCCTTGACAGTAAAAACAAAACCGTTGATATGAGCCGTTGCATAAGCTGTTTTAATTGTTTTGCCAGCTGTTCAAACAATGGGTTGTATTACGAAAATGCTTATTCCGGGAAAAAACAACTTGTTAAGGTGGATATTGAAGATAAAACACGTAATGAAAAAAGAGCTTTCTTTTTAACACTGGCAGGTGGAGTTATGAGTTTGCCCTTGCTGAAAAAATTCGCAAAAGCACAGGTTGAGCCCGGCAAGGCAGGTATGGTGCCCACAGGAACCAGCTTACCGGTAACCCCCCCCGGTTCCATAAGCCATGATCATTTTACCGGAAAGTGCATAGCATGTTATTTATGTGTGGGCGCCTGTCCCACCAATGTTATAGTACCTTCATTTTTTGATTATGGATTGGAAGGATTTATGCAGCCCAAACTTGATTACCATAAAAGCTTCTGTAACTTTGATTGTACAAGGTGTACCGAAGTTTGCCCTACCGGCGCTATCACAAAGCTTGACCGCAGTACCAAACATATTACACAGATCGGAATCGCTAAATTCTTGTATGAAAGCTGTGTGGTTACCGTTGACAGAACCGACTGCGGGGCATGCTCTGAACATTGCCCCACCAAAGCCGTAAAAATGGTGCCTTATAATGGATTATGGCTTCCGGAAATGGAGCCCGATTTGTGTATTGGATGCGGTGCCTGCGAGTATGCCTGTCCCACAGAACCCTACAAAGCAATTTTTGTGGAAAGCAATTCCGTGCATCAGGAAGCTATTCCTTTAGGGGAGGATCATGGACCAAGGGATCATGAAAAAGATGAATTTCCTTTCTGATGGGTCTGTGTTTATAAGCCCTGTTATTCAGGTGATTAGCAGTAATGATAAAATTTGTTAACGGGTTAACAATGTTACATTTGTTTTATCTTTGTAATAATGTTTATTAAAATATAAATAGGAAACTTTATGAATCAACAGATAAAAATCCGGGATCTCACCTTGCGCGATGGGCAGCAATCTCTCTTTGCTACACGTATGACCCAGGAACAGGTTGACCGCGTGCTTCCGCTCTTCAAAGAGGCCGGCTTTTATGCCATGGAAGTGTGGGGTGGGGCGGTGCCAGACTCTGTAATGCGTTATCTGAATGAAGATCCCTGGGAACGACTCGAAAAAATCAAAGCTGTAATTGGAGATTCTTCAAAGCTTACAGCATTGTCGCGTGGGCGTAACCTGTTTGGCTACAATCCATATCCCGATTCGGTAATTGAAGGTTTTAACCGTAATGCCGTTGAGTCAGGTATCGATATCATGCGCATTTTCGACGCGTTGAATGATGCCAACAATATCAAATCAACCATTAAGTTTGTGAAGGAAAACGGCGGAACTGCCGATTGTACCGTTTGCTATACGGTAGATCCCCGTTTTTCAAAGAAAGAAAGACTCATGGGATTTTTAAAGGGACAACCCCTGCCCAAAAAGATCTTTACCATTGAATACTTTGTAAACAAAGCCAAAGAGCTGGAAGATATGGGTGCCGATATGGTCACCATAAAAGATATGGCAGGATTGATTCCACCTGTAAAATCAGGTATCATCATAAAAATGATGAAGCAGGAGCTAAAAATCCCCATCGATTTTCATACACATTCTACGCCCGGATACGGGTTGGCATCTGCCCTCACAGCCATCATCAACGGAGTGGATATTGTTGATACTTCTATTCTTAACTTTGCCGGAGGACCAGGAGCCCCGGCCTACGAAATTATACACATTTTCTGCGATAAATTGGGAATTGAGACCGGTGTTAATGCTGAAGTTATAGCCCCAATAAACCGGGAACTGAAAAAGATACGTGAGGAATTGGCCGAGTTTGATTCGTATAAAATATTTCCCAGAGAATTTGATATTTCAGAAGATAAACTTCCGGTAGCCATTGATAATTTGTTTTATAAAGCCATTGACCTTGCCACAGAAAAGAAAGAACGTGAGCTGCTGGAAACCACCCAGGCCATTGAACAATATTTCAACTTTCCGCCACCCAATGAAAATGTACGTATGGCAGAGGTGCCAGGTGGCATGTACACCAATATGCTGGCACAGCTCAAGCAGTTGAAACT
>SLOJ01000212.1 GCA_007132585.1 Bacteroidales bacterium
GACCGAAGGGAGAAATCTCGTGAGTTTTACCGGACAACAATATATTTTAATAAATAAAAAAACTATGATAAAACCAATATTTGCGCTTATTTTGTTATTGCTTTCGGGAGCAGGATGCAGTTCGGAAGAAAAAGCAGAAATGGAAATTATGCCTGAAACATCATTCTCTTACCTTGCATTGGGTGACTCCTATACTACAGGACAGGGAGTTGGCGAAGCTGAAAGATATCCGGTTCAGCTACGGGATAGTTTGCAGAAATCAGGTATTAAAGCAGATAGTCTTTTGATCATAGCCCGCACTGGCTGGACTACAGATGAATTAACCCGCGGCATTGATGTTACAGAAATCAACCCACCATATGATCTTGTTACTCTTCTGATTGGTGTAAATAATCAATATCGCGGGCGACCCCTGGAGAATTACAGGAAAGAATTTGTGGAATTACTCAATCGTGCCATTGGTTTTGCCGGAAACGACAGGGGCAGGGTAGTGGTTCTTTCTATTCCTGACTGGGGCGTTACTCCTTTTGCCAATGGCCGCGACAGGGATAAGATTGCACAGGAAATTGATGCATTTAACAATGTAAACCGGCAGGAATCGGAGATTGCCGGTGTGGCATGGCTTGATGTAACGGAAATCTCCAGACTTGCAGCCGACATGCCTGAACTGCTTGCTCCGGATGGTCTCCATCCGTCAGGTATTATGTATCACATGTGGGTAGATAAACTATACCCCATTGTATGGAAAATATTAACAGAAAATTAGGTGTATGGATTTTTTAGAGCAGGGTTATGCAATTGAACAGGATGCCAATGATAAACTGAAGCATTTTCGCGAAAAGTTTTTGATGAATGATTCTAACCTGATCTACCTTGACGGGAATTCGCTCGGCATGTTACCTGCTGCCACCCCCAGGCGTATTGAGCATGTTATAACGAAAGAATGGGGCAAAAATCTCATCAGAAGCTGGAATGATGGGTGGTATGAACGTTCAAAGGAAATCGCAGCCAAACTGGCTCCATTGATTGGCGCGCAACCCGATGAGGTGATCATGGCCGACAGTACTTCAGTTAATTTGTTTAAACTGGCCTATGCTGCCCTGCAATTACAATCTGGCAAAAAAGCAATTGTAAGTGATGAACTCAATTTTCCTTCTGACATTTATCTTTTACAAGGACTGGTAAAGCTTTTCGGTGATAAGCATGAGTTACGGCTGGCAAGATCACACGATAACATGGGTGTGAGTAAAAATGAAATTGTTGAACAGCTAAAGGATGATACTGCTCTGTTAACTCTTTCTCATGTTGCCTTCAAAAGCTCTTTTTTGTATGATATGAAAGAGATTACTGATCTGGCTCATGAAAAGGGTGCTATGGTTTTGTGGGATCTGAGTCATTCCGCCGGTGCAGTGCCGGTTAAACTAAATGATTGTAATGCTGATCTGGCAATTGGTTGTACCTATAAATACCTTAACGGAGGCCCTGGTTCCATTGCATTTCTTTACGTGCGAAGAGATCTGCAGGATCAACTGATTTCTCCTATATGGGGCTGGTTCGGACAAAAAGATCCGTTCAATTTCAGACTGGATTACGAACCTGCCGTTGGAATTCAAAGATTCCTTGCAGGAACGCCTCCGATTTTATCGCTTTCAGCCATTGAGCCTGCCCTGGACTTGATGAATGAAGCCGGTATTGAGAATCTGCGTGCCAAAAGTATGGCCCAAAGTCGCTATCTGATCCAACTCTATAAGCATTTTCTTGAACCCCTTGGTTTTAGTCTGGGTTCTCTTGAAAAAGATCAGGAGAGGGGCTCACATGTTTCTGTTCACCACCCGGAAGCCTACAGGATCTGTAAGGCACTGATCGACCCGGATACAGGTGGTAAAACCGTGATCCCCGATTTCCGTGAACCCGATTATATAAGATTGGGAATAACCCCGCTTTATACTTCTTACATGGATATCTATGAAGCAGTTATGCAAATAAAAATGATTGCAGAGCAAAAACTCTACAATCGATTTTCATTACAGAAGGAAAAAGTTACCTGAAAAAAGCAAGATACGGTCTCAAAAGGGCTATCTGGTTGTTGAGCAATTCAATAAACTCATTGTAACACTTGTCGAAACGAAATTTGTATATCAGACTATTATACGCTTCGACAGGCTCAGCGTCCAGTTAATATAAGCCTTTTGAGATAACCCCTGATAAAATAATCTTAAACGTAATCTCAAACTACCTGATATTTTCACTTTCCGGCAAACCGAATTCTTCCAACATCTTTATATCCATTTCTTCAAGTTTGTCGAGAATGGGATTATAGATACCCGGAATAACAGGAATATGAACTCCTTTTTCCTTGATATCACCACTGAGGATCATTTCCACACCCACTGCCGCAGGCAGTGCTACTGTGCGGGCCACAGCAGTATCTGTGGACAAGGTTCCGAAATCAAGCATACTTGATTTGATGACTTCCTTTTTCCCATCAGGATAAGAAGCGAGGAAAACATGCTGCATGGCAACCATATCTCGCTCTTCGCAGGCCAGTTCCATTTTTTCGATCATAAGGTCTGAGGTGATCTCAAAAGGAGTATCTTTCTGACGGTTCATTAGTTCCTGATCAAATAATCCGAGCCACTCTATAGCTTTTATGGCATGTGCATCTATTGGAATATTCAGATAGTCAGCCACTTTTTGTTTTATGTTTTTACTGTTTAATTCACCGATCAGCATGGCTACCATATCAGCATAGGTTTTACCGGTAAAATCATAAGTGTCGCTGGTGATCAGTTTCATTGCTTTCATGGCGTCAATGCTTTCGCACCAGCCCGGATGCCTGAAAGTTCCGCGCATCATAGTTTGGGTTTCCGGAATACCATACAATTCAATATAAGGAAGGCTGTCGCGGTTGGGATAAATCTCCAGTTTTCCCACTTCAGGAAAATCAACAGTGAGCGGGTTTTTGAAAAGGTCTTCCGTGGGTACTTCCACTATTTTTCCATACCGCAAATACTTTCCATTGTTGTTACCGGCCATCACCACACCTTTGGGGCTCCAACTGAATTTATATTTAAACGGATTATCAGCTGCTTCAGGAGCCGGCAGGGCTCCGCAAATGGAATAGAATTCTTCGATTTTACCATCTTTATCATGCACATGATCAATAATGCGCATGGCTCCCATGTGGTCGATGCCCGGGTCAAGGCCCAGTTCATTAAGAATGATAATGCCTGCATCAATGGCTTTCTGATGTAAAGCTTTCATATCAGGCTTCACATAAGATGTGGTAACCATATTTTTGCCATGGGCAATACATCTCTGTGCAACCATAATATGATGCACCCAGGGTAACAGACTAACAGTAATGTCATGATCGATGATCATCCTGTCAAGTTCAGCCTGCATATTAACTGTCCACTCTACAGGTGTTCCGTTGGGGTGGTTGTCAATCATATTTTCAGCTTTGGATTTTGTGCGCGATGCCACGGTAACCTTGTAGTTTTTCTCCAGTAAGTAGGTGACAATGGGTTTTACTACCATTCCTGCACCTAATATCAATACTTTTTGCATATTAAATTGTTTTGATTGTAAGGGTTATAAGTTTTATGATAATATTTCTGTGAACAGCAAGATTAAAGTTTGAATATTTTACAAAAACTCTTTAATGTATTCATATTCGGGAGTAAGTCTTCCATTTAACAATATAGTAGCTTTCTTAATGGGTGCCGGTAGAACAAGTTTTTCAAATCCTAAAGAAAAATCAGTATCTGCAATGGGTTTAATAAAGTTAACCAGGGCATCGCCAAAGGCTTCTGAAGAATCCCGTGGTAATTCGCTGGGCAAAATATCTACTGCCATTACCAAAATTCCATCACCTTCAAATCCCATTTTAGGTTTACCGGTATAAGGGTTATAAACAAAAACAGGATCTTCAATTTCGGTCCCTTTATGTGTAAACTCGATGGAACCGTCAGGGTCGCAGGTAACATCGCCAATGGCCTTGATCCTGGGTTCGCCGTTCTCATAAAGCTTGCGGGCAAATTCTTTGGTGAAGATCTTCGGATATCTTGTATCCCAGTACATGCAGTTCATTAATATGGTTAGATGGGGAATGTATTGCTCGAAATTATTTTCATATTTTTCAGGATGATTGTAATAATCCTGCAGCTCAAATTTTTGTGAATTGTTTTTGGGTTTGCTGATATGTTTTTCCTGAAAAATGGTTTTGTAAATAATATTATTTGGAAGTTCTTTCCTCTCTTGCAGCTTTAAAAGCTTTTCAGGTGAAATTTCCTTGATGGGGAGCATGGCGGCAATTTCCTGCGCTCCCATGGAAACATTTCCATATCCGGTAAATCCTATGGTAAGCGGGAGAAGTTCTTTGGGTAGTCCTTTTTCGGCAATCTCCCTGCCTGCTTCCGATATTTCCTTTTTTGCTTCGGCCAGTGAATCGTAATGATATGATTGTTTGATTTTCAGAAAGGGGTTATTTGTGTAGCCCTGTAATTTAAGCCGCTGACCCAAACTCCATAACGAATCGATCATTCCTGCCAACCCGGCAAATTTTCCGAAAAATATAAGTCTTTTCCCTTGTTCGTCAGCCACTTTCTCATAGTCGATAAGGTTGCAACCCATCTCCATCATTCTTTTCAGCATAGGCATATTGTAAGATTGGCCTTTAATGACATGCGAAAAGAATATGTAGGTTTTGTTTTTCTCAAAAAAATCAACAGGAATCTCTTTTACTCCCATAATTACCGGACAATCTGAAAGATTTTTGGCAACCCTAGCTCCGGCTTCAATGTATTCTTCATCTTTAAAAATCCTTTTGGGGGAGGCTTGAACCACAAATTCCAGGTCATGCTTGTCTTTCAACATTTTAACATGCCTTGGTGTAAGGGGTGTTCGCCTTTCGCTGGCATATTTGTCCTCGTGTCTTATTCCGATTTTTACACTCATGCTAAAAAATATTTGCAGTTTCAAAAGTTACTTCAATTTAAGGGCAAACCTACATAAATTTTGTCATGTAATGTGGGCATTAACGTGAAATAATTTACAAAAAACTTTAATACTGTTAAAATATTAACAAATTGGTTCAAGGCGAAAGTTTTTCAAATAGTAACTTTGCGTTGTTTTTCAAAAAAATGTTTCAATAATATGATAAAACTAATTGCAATTGATCTCGACGGTACCTTACTTGACGATAATAAGAATATTCATCCTTCTTTTTGGGAAATTCATAAAAAACTTACAGAACAGGGAGTAATCTTTGTTGCTGCCAGCGGCAGGCAGTATTATAAACTTGTTGAACAGTTTGAAAATATCAGGGATGAAATTGTCTTCCTTTCAGAAAACGGAACTTACGTAATTTATAAAGGCGATGAATTAATTGTAAACGATATGGGTATGGATGATGCCCGTTACTTTATCAAAAAGGGCAGGGGCGTTAAGGGAACTGATCTTATTTTGTGTGGAAAACAATCGGCCTGGGTTGAAAATACCTATGAACCATTTATAGAAGATGCTTCAAGGTACTATCTCAGGCTTAATGTTGTAGATGACCTTACCAGGGTTGATGATAAAGTGTTAAAGATAACTTTCTGGGATCATGAAAATGCTGAGTTCAATGCATATCCCCATTTTAAAGAATATGAGAATAAATTTAAAGTTGCAGTCGCCGGAGATGTATGGCTTGATATCACCCACAACACTGCAAGCAAAGGGAATGCCATTAAAAAGCTACAGAATATTTTTGGCATATCGCACAATGAAACCCTTATTTTCGGAGACTACCTCAACGATCTGGATATGATGGGTGAAGGTTACTACAGCTATGCCATGAAAAATGCCCACCCGAAAATTCAGGAGGTATCACGTTTTGTTACCCGCTATGATAACAATAGTAATGGAGTTACAGAAACGATAAAAGAGTTATTCAGTCTGAATTATTAGTTACATGATAAGCTCAGGAATTCAATTCATCCTTTGAGTTTTCTTTCAACCTTTCAACTTATCAACCTATAAAACCATAAACCCTAGTAGTAGAACCATATATTCCTGTAATCCCTTATATTCTCGCCGCGCGCCGCCAACTCTTCCAGGTAATCATAGATGGGCACATCAATGTAGTTATAAGGTGGTACGGGTTGAATGTTCTTTTCCCATGGATGAAATTCGTACACCCTGCCACCGTTGGGTAATATCATAACCAATCTGTGGTCCTGCCATGCCATGAGTTGGTTTTTACCCAGTTTGGGCACATTGAATACGGGCTCATCTGTTCTGTCAAGTCCGGGTAACAGGCGGGCTTCTTCTTTTCTTTCCTGCAAAATCCTGGCGATAGGTACCATATATCTGCGGGTTTCCTCCTTGCCTTTCATGTTGAAGGTATAATATGGATCCACACCGATGGATTTCAGATCGAGACGTAGTTTTACAGATTCAAAGCGGCGGGAGTTTTCAACTGTAAATACCTCCTGGTTATATACCATCATACCGGCTCTTCTGATTCGCTGGATAGCTTCCATGGCTTCCGGAGTTATTTCATAGTTGTGCTCAAAGTGCGTAATGATACTGATCTGCCTTTTACCGGGTATATTGAATGAAGCAATCATATCAACAAACTCCTGATTCCATCGCTGAGGAAGAACTACGGGAGTTCTTGAACCTATCCTGATGCGGTAAACATGCTTTTTGGAAGTAACCTGTTCAAGAATGCCCTTAAGTGTTTGTGTATTCATTACACAAGGGTCGCCTCCTGTAATGAGAACATCACCAACTGCAGGATTTTCATCCATCCATTGCAATGCTCTTTTAATTTCTTCTTTTTGTGCCATAGCTTTGGGATCGAGCACTTCGTCAATTTCCCAATTTCGCTGGCAATACACACAAATTTGGGCACAGGTATTATAAGGTTTCAGGATGGCTATGCCAGGGTATCTTCGTGTCATTAAGTCTATGGGTGATGTATCGTGTTCGCCCATGAAATCAAATTGTATACCTCTGTTTTCCTTGCTTTCAATGAGTGTATCAACGTAATCGGGGGGTGGTATCACTTGTGCTCTTATGGCATGATCATATCCTATGTTGAGTTTACTGTCCATCAAACTCAGGTAGTAGGGTGTAATACCGAAAGGGATTTTATTTTTTGTGGCCCGGGTTATTGCTTCCTTTTGTTCCTCTGTAAGTTCAATAAGATCAATCAGTGGGGTTGCATCTTTAATGACAT
The DNA here is from genome assembly GCA_007132585.1 of Bacteroidales bacterium. GTDB lineage: Bacteria > Bacteroidota > Bacteroidia > Bacteroidales > UBA7960 > SKVR01. Next base: position 7,229 of record SLOJ01000212.1, read on the forward strand.
TTTTTAAATGCCACTGATAATTATTCCAGTCTTTTTCTTCTCCATTAAAGTATCTCAGAATACGTTTCTTATTGGCTTTACGCCAGGAGATCACATCATCATCCAGTCCGCTGGGGTATTTGCGGAGGTATTTCTGCATATTTGATGAAAGCTCATTGAGTATACCCGTGCGGGCCTCCGATGCTGCCCTGCCTGACATCTGGAGGAAATCAGGGATTCCTTTTTTGGCTTGTTTGCTCTCAAAATAAATATTTGATCGCCCTTCAATACCCCTGAAAAGGTTGATGAACTCAAGAATAAAACCTGGTGATACATTTTCTTCAGTACCGGCTTTTTCTCCCTGGGCAAGCTTTCGCAGAAGATTTAGTGCAGAGAACTCCGTACGATACTCATTAACGGGTCCGATAATGCTCTTCATCACACGAATTGCTTCCCGAACAGTAGATTTTTCAAGAATGTGAAGATCGTTATCCACATCGAATACCTTTCTTTCGGCCTTTTGCAGGTAATCGTAAATACTTTCTCTGGCATCTTCAAGATCTTTGCTGTTTTGCAGGATATTATAAATTTCCGGGCTGGCATCCCAAAGGCGGTCGAGATAGGCATCAATATTTACCTGGAACCGGGGTTTAACGGCATCAACTGCATCGGTAAATACATCATCAATAATTCGGGTATGCAGAACCTGTTTTCCGGGCTTTACTGCAGTGGTCTTTTTTTTTGCAGAGGGGGTTTTTTCTTGCATGGACAGTAGTTTTTGGAAGGTTTGATAAAAATGGTGATATGGAAAAACTTTATCAAAGATTCAGTGTGGAAAAATACAACTTTTTTTTATAAGGTTAAAAAAAACCGGCTTTTGCCGGTAATTTTCAGGTTAATTAAACAATCGTGGAGTTTTGGGAGTGATACGTGACTTATTAAAACCCTCAAAAGAAGTAGAAATCATAATTTCGTGCGATCCGCCATTGTATCCCCGGCTTACTCCCACGGCATAGTCGTAAGCATAACCCACCCTGATGGTAGGTGTAATGAAATAACCCACCATGGCAGAAATAGCATCACCCAAACGGTACGAAAGTCCACCCCAAAGCATATTATCATAATAACCAATTACGTTTATATCAAACTGCGTCATATACCAGCTGCTTTTAAAAAGCAGGTAAGGCTGTATGTCAACATTATCTGCAACATCTTCAAACAGGTATTTGGCATACAGGTAATAATGTCGTGGTGTATAGTCACTCTGAGCGCCTTTAACTGAACGATAAAGATGCGTTGCAGCAAAGCCGACGGTAAGGCTGGGATCCACATATTCCATCCCGAAGTTAAAATCAGGACGGAGAAAACTTTCCCGGGTAAAGAGTGCATTGGGGTCGGTCATGTCTTCGTAACGCAGACTTGTACCATCAATGGTACGGTTAACAATGCCTGCACCCAGGCCAAAAGTAAGACTGGAAAGCACTCCCAGTTGAACAGGGAAAGCATAAAACGCCCTGGCTGTTAGAAAGCTTTCATAACCCAGCCTGTCGTGTATGATATTTATTCCAACACCACCAAATATTTCCTGAATATAGGTGCTGGCATTAAAAGCCTGTGTTGAAGGCGCATTTTCAAAACCGATCCATTGCTGGCGGCCCACCAGGGACGCATTGATGGTATTTGATATTTCAATGGCTGCCGGGTTAAACGTTATTTCATTGAACATATACTGGCTGAAATGAACATCATTTTGTGCCTGTATTGCCAATGGCAACAACGCGGTTACAAGGATTAATAATCTGAGTTTCTTCATAACTTTAATAAATAAGTTATTTAATTCAATGTTTTTGTGTTTTACAGTTCTCCTATCATTCTTCTGGCACTGCTTACGGGGATTCTCTCTCCATTATCAAATGCAACGATATATATTTCGTAGCCCAGTTCGCGCAGGGTTCGTTGCATATCGAATGCGGAGTTGAAATCCCGGAAACTGCCAACCAGATATCTGTGGTAGCGGTCAGTATCGTAATAATAAATTATATCAACATCCGGTATGTTATTCATGATCTTACGATAATATTGCGGATTGATGGGTACATTGGATGCAATGAACTGCACCATAAATTCTATTCCTTCGGCAAAGTAGGCCTCCTTTTGCATTGAGTTCAGATATCTGAAACTAAAAGTGGAAGCATTTTCCAGGTATGCTCTCAATTCTTCCATGGGAATAGACTGGAAATTTGCCCTGCGGTTCATACGATGCTCATCACTGGTGCTGGCATTTCTTACTACAAGATCCATTTTCCCATGCCCTATTGTGTATATGCGTGAAGGGTCAATGCCATTTCTTTGAAAATGATCCGCCACACTTTTGGCTCTTTGCTGCGAAAGGTAAAAATTGATCAGGTATCCGCTTATTTCATCGGTATGTCCATGTATAACAACTCCTTTATCCGGATTATTTTTCATGAAATCTATAACTGTTTCCAGTTTGCTGATGGCTTGTGCAGAAAGATTGGCTGCCCCAAAATCGAAATATATTTCCGGAAAGTCTTCTTCACTTAACGTAAACCGATCTCCATCTCTTTCTCTTGAGATTAATTCGCTTATCGTGGGTTCTGTTTCTGACGCAAGAACATCCTGGTCATCAGCTTCTTCTTCATAATCAAGGGGTTTAAGTTCAAAGTTTCTCTCGTAATCTTCTATTACCAGGAAACGGTTTGCAAGCAATTGATCTCTTACCGCCAGCGTATCTTCAAATGGCTGATAATTTTCAGGGTAAGCTGAAATAAAGTAATTTACGTCGGTACTCAGGTTGGGCAGGTTGTAATAGCCTTGCTGGTTGGTAGTTACCTCATAATAATTGTCCTGATCATCATAGAATATGATTTGTAAACCTGCAATTGGATCACCTGATACCTTATCGTGAACCTTTCCTTCTACCTGGAATGTTTTAGAAACCACTCTGAATGAATAAATATCATCTTCTCCTTTTCCGCCGGGGCGGCTTGAGCTGAAAAATCCCTGGTTATAATTCTCGTCAATTACAAACCCGAAATCATCGGCACTGCTGTTTATAGGTGCACCCATATTGATAGGTGCTCCGTAATTTCCATCTTCATCAATCTGAGAGTAAAAAATGTCGAAACCGCCAAACCCGGGATGGCCATAGGATGAAAAGTACAATACATCGCCGGCAATGTAAGGGTATGAATCATTGAATTCCGTATTTATTTTGGGTCCCAGATTGACGGGATCTCCCCATTTACCGTTTTCATCTTTTACTATTTTATACACATCATACAACCCGTAGCCACCATCCATATCAGATGCAAAATACAGCACAGTACCGTCTTCATTTATGGATGGATACCCTACGTTAAAATCATCACTGTTAAAAACAAATAATTCGGGTGTACCCCAAATGTCTCTCTGATCATCATATTCCACAGTATAGATATCGGCCGTTTCCCTTGTGCCGTCGGGTCCGCCACTGTTCATAAAGTAACCGGTTTTGTTTGCCTGGTCATAGGAGAGAAATCCGTCATAATATTCAGAATTGATATCGCCCCGCACCAGTCTGGGAGTATCCCAGTCACCATCACGACGGCTGAATGTAGCCTGATAAATATTGGAGAATCCGTTTGATCCATTGGTGCCGTTATACGATCTTGTTGAAGAAAACAATATCCTCTCTTTCAGAGTACGCGTAACCCAAACCCAGTAAAAAATATTGTTGTATCTGAGTCTTACATCGATATCAAACTGCTCGTCAACCCTTGCCTGATCCTGGTAAACAACCGGAACATTTTCTATTAAGGCAATACCCCATTGCTGCCCCGGATTGTTGATCCCCGATTCATTGGCTACTTCAAAAATGGTTTCTTCATAATAGTTTTCTTTGGCAAAAATTGCCGATTCAAGTAGCTTCAGTGCCAGCTCATCATCGGGTTGCACATCAAGGTAATCCTGGGCGTAACTCATGGCCGTGTCAAATTCTTCCAACCCCAGAGACATTTCACTTAAATGACGATAAATGATGGGTTCATAAAAACCAAGATTCAGTGAAATAACATACCACTTACGAGCCTCAGAATAATTCAGAAGTCTGCGGTATGATTCTGCAATCTTAAAAGAAATCTCCTTACGTTCGTCTGCCAATCCACTTCGTTTCAATACCCTTTCATATACTTCAATGGCTTCGTAAAACTGCTCTCTTTCAAAGTGTTCATCACCCGCCTCAATGCGTTGCTGGTATCGCTGAGCCAGAACAGGCAGCGAAATCATGATACAAAAAATGAATACAAAATATCGGCTCATTGAAATACTTTTTTTGGTTCAACCCGTCATTTTAATGAGTAAATAACCATATAATTTATACAAACAAATACATTTACTCCTTATATGTTATATACGCATTCGGGGGTGAAAGGTTCCGGAAGGTTACTTTCAGGAACCTTAATTTTATTTAGTTCTCATTGATTATTACTGTCACTGATCCTTTCAGCGTTGTTTTATTATTGTTTTCATCATAAATGTTTACAATATAATAATAGGTGCCGGGAGATACTTTTCGCCCGTTGTAAGTGCCATCCCATCCTCTTATTCCTTCATACACTTTTTGTCCCCAGCGGTTAAATATACTCACTTCAAAGCCTTCTGCGAAGATCTCATTGATTCCGTCGCCGTCAGGGGTAAAGGCATTGGGAAGATCATTTACAATGATATTTACCCATTCACTTTCACCCATACAATTAATATTGTAGGCCCTTGCAAATACCCTTTGTTCGTTTTGCAATCCGGTGGCTGTAAACACATTCGATGTTCCGGATTGAATCGGTTCCAGGGTTTCAAAAGGTGAGTCTTCATCATAAATGAAAAACTCATACAGATCATAACCTGCGGGCATCGCTTCAAAAATTACAGTCTGACCCAGGTAAACAGAGAAAGTACTTCCTGCCGGTTGACCGTTAACATGCAAGACAGTTTCAGGTGATGCAATAATATTTACAGGTAAACTAACCGAAACAGGACAGCCCATCTGATCTATTATATTTAAGTTGTAACTAATTGATAATGGGGCAGAAACGATCGGTTCAGTTTCATTGGAGATGTCATTTCCATCATTATCGGTCCAGTAATATTGATAAGGGGGCATTCCACCACTAACCGTAACATAATCACCGAGGGCGAGAAGCTCATCAGAGTCGCAAACCTCAACTTCCACAGCACTGATAGTCAGGTCACTGATGGTTACTACAACTTGTTCCTGCGCAGAACAACCGGTATCGGTATCCGTAACAAACAGTGTATAAACCGTAGTAACTTCGGGGGTCACCACAGGATTGGCATCGGTTGATGTCCAGCTTTCATCCTGATCTGATTCCCACAGGTATGTATAACCTGTTATGGCATCGCCACCGATTGCCAGGTTCTGTGCTTCTCCGGGATTACAGAATGTAACATCTTCGGTGATATCGGGCACAGGATCAGGCAATACGGTAATAACCACCATCGCGGTATTGTTGCAATATTCATTGGATGCTTCAAGTATAAATGTAATCTGGTTGTTTTCATCCAAAGGATAAAAGCCCGGAACAACTGAAGGATTCGTATCGTCAGAAGCAAATCCTGCCGGAACAGAGCTCCATGAATAAATCAGATCCGGATCGGCAGCTTCACTTCCCAGCTGAATCTCTTCCGATTCGCACACTTCTGTATCATCAATCACTTCCGCCACAGGTATTTCATGTACTGTCACCACCACTGAATTCTGGTTTGTACATCCTGTTTGAGTATACACTTCAGTAAGGGTGTAGGTAGTTGTTACAGAAGGGCTAACCATAGGATTTGAAATTGTGGGATCACCAATTGAAGGATCTTCGGGTTCGCTGGTCCACA
>SLOJ01000099.1 GCA_007132585.1 Bacteroidales bacterium
TCTTCCTGGTCAAACTGCTCCTGGGCCTTTTCAACCAGCGACACGATATCTCCCATTCCGAGTATCCTGTCGGCCATTCTTTTGGGATAGAAGACATCCAGTGCATCAATTTTTTCACCAATACCCACGAATTTTATGGGCTTTTCAACCACCGATCTGATGGTAAGGGCAGCACCCCCGCGGGTGTCACCATCCAGTTTGGTAAGTACTACACCATCAAAATCAAGCCGGTCGTTGAAGGCTTTTGCCGTGTTAACTGCATCCTGACCCGTCATAGCATCAACAACAAACAGGGTTTCCTGGGGGTTAAGATTTCTTTTCAGCGATGCAATTTCATCCATCATCTGCTGATCAATTGCCAGACGACCTGCGGTATCAACAATAACGACATTGTGCCCCATCGTTTTTGCATGACTAATAGCTTTTTTTGCGATACCCACAGGGTCATTTGAACCTTCTTCGGTGAATACTTCCACCTGGATCTGCTCACCCAAAACCTTGAGCTGATCAATGGCCGCGGGGCGATAAACGTCACCTGCAACAAGTAATACCTTTTTAGTCTTTTTGTTTTTCAGATAATTGGCCAGTTTTGCAGAAAAAGTTGTTTTACCACTACCCTGCAAACCTGCAATAAGAATAATTGCCGGACTACCTTTCAGATCAATATCAACATGGGTATGACCCATGAGTGCAGTTAACTCCTCATGAACTATTTTTACCATCAATTGCCCGGGTGAAACAGCAGTAAGAACATTTTGCCCCAGTGCTTTTTCCTTTATTGTTTCTGTAAAGTTTTTGGCAATTTTATAGCTAACGTCAGCATCGAGCAATGCCTTTCTTACATCCTTCAATGTTTCAGCAACATTGATCTCAGTAATATGTCCCTGACCTTTTAAAAGTTTAAAGGCTTTATCCAGTCTATCTGATAAATTTTCAAACATTATTTTGAACTTTTAAATTTTTTGCAAAATTATCATTTATTATGGTTTTGGCCAGCTAATTTTTAGACTTTACCATACTTCGCAATGGTAAGAATTGTTAATAAAACGTTGAAAAATTACGTATAACTACCCCAATGATTAAAGTTAAAATTTCATACATTTAATCCGGGAAGACAACAGAAAAAAACGCATGCTTGTTTTTTCGTAACTTTGTACCGTCAAAATATATAGCATAATTTTTGAACTGATTAATTTAGTGGAATTAAAAGATTATGCATTTATATTTGACACAATATATTTGACTACATGAGCAAAAAACTTAACGATATAAACGATACTCCCTGGCAAGTAAAGCGTTTTAATGAGCTTATTAGCCAGGAACAGTCCATTTATTTTGATGTAGATGATTTTGAAGAAATCATTGATCATTTTGTTATTACCGGAGATTATCTTAAAGCCTTGCAAATTTCATATTATGCACTTAAAGTTCATCCCGGTTCTGTTCCTTTAATGTTAAGAGGTGCGCAATTGCTTGCAAGTACCAATAAAGAAGAAAAAGCTCTTGATATTTTAAAAGATCTTGAAGCCCTCGAACCCGATAACTCGGATGTTTTTCTTACTAAAGGTGCAATTTATTCACAACTTCGACATTACGATAAGGCCATTGAAGAATATAATAAGGCAGTTAGCAATGCCGATGAACCCGATTACATATATTGCAACATTGCTTTTGAGTATGAGAACATGGGTAACTTTGATAAAACCCTTGAATATCTTACCAAAGCTTTGGACCTCAACCCTGAAAATGATCTTGCAATATATGAGGCTGCCTATTGTTTCGATCTGCTTTCATTAACTGAAGAAAGCATCAGCTTTTTCAGCAAGCTTATTGACAGGCACCCTTATTCGGTTGAGGCATGGTTCAACCTCGGTGTTTCTTACATTAATGCCGAGCTTTACGAAAAGGCTTGTGAATCTTTTGATTTTGCAATTGCCATTGAACCTGATCATACTCCTACGTGGTTTCATCTTGGTTACGCCTTAAGCCTTAATGAAAAGTTTAATGAGGCCATCGAAGCATACAAAAGATCACTCGAAAATGACGAAGGTGATGCCATGAAGTATTATTACATCGGAGAATGTTACGAGAAATCTGAAGATTATGTAAATGCCCGCATTTTCTATAAAAAAGCTACAGGTTTACAAGTTGATATCCCCGATGCATGGATTGGGATGGGTGTATGTGAGCATGAACTTGGGAATGCAAAAAAGGCTTTGGATTATCTTAACAGAGGAGCAGATCTTGACCCCGATAATACCGGTTATTTATGTATCATTGCAGATATTTATATGGCTCAGGATAACATTGAAGAAGGTGCCGTTTTTTTTCAAAAAGCAATTGAATCAAGCCCTGAAGAAGAAACTGTAAGGATAGATTATGCCGATGCAATGGCTGAAAAGAAAGAGCTGGAAGCATCAGTAAACATTATACAATCTGCATTAACCAAATTCCCCAATAATGCTGTTATTCATTACAGGATGGCAGCATATCTTTATTTACTTAGCAAAAGCAAAGAAGCATCTTACTTTTTTGAAGAAGCATTAATGATGGACTTTGAAAAACACAATTCGGTTTTTGATCAATTCCCTGAACTCAAAACAAATCCGGATATATTAATGCTGATCGATTTGTATGCAAAGTAATTCAAATTGGTTACTTTTACCGCGTTTTTTACTCCAGTCTTTTTAATAACTTGCTGAATAAAACTCTTATTCTTTAGAATAAGATGTGTATCATCAATACAAAATAGCTATGACAAACATGTTACATCTGCCTGAAAGAGAAGAAAAACCAAGAACCCAGGGTATTGCCATGATGATGGATAAGGGCCTGAGTTTACGTGAAACCGAAGATCTTATCCAGGTAGCGGGCCATTTGATTGATTTTGCCAAACTTGGTTTTGGTACATCATTGGTTAGCCGGAACGTAAAGGAAAAAGTTCAGCTTTATCGTAATGCTGGTATTAAAGTGTATGTGGGAGGTACTTTTTTTGAAGCATGTTTTATTCGTAAACAGATAGATTTTTTCGAAAAATACATTGATGAACTTAGTGTTGATGCTGTGGAAATTTCTGATGGCAGTATGATCATTGATCAGAAAGAAAAATGTAAATATATTGCACATTTTGCAAAAAACAGAACTGTTTTAAGTGAAGTTGGCGCAAAGGATGCAAGTGTTGTTGCTGATCACAGACAATGGATTGAGCAAATGAAAGAAGAGCTTGAAGCAGGCAGCAGTTATGTAATCGGTGAGGCACGTGAAAGTGGCACAGTAGGGATATATAATCATTCGGGCTCTGCTGATACCAGTCTTATTGAAGATATCCTCAAATCGATACCATCAGAGAAGGTAATCTGGGAAGCCCCGCTGAAGAATCAACAGGTGTGGTTTATCAAGCTACTTGGCTACAATGTGAACCTGGGAAATATTGCTCCGGCAGATATGATACCGCTTGAAA
>SLOJ01000185.1 GCA_007132585.1 Bacteroidales bacterium
CAAGGCGTATGGTTTTGGGGACAAATGAACGTTCCTTCCATATATTTTCAAGAGTTATCTGTGTGAAAGCAGATTGACCATTGATAACAAAAATAAGATTTAGTAAGATTAAAATTGGAAGGGAATGGGGAAACAGAATTTTTTCATTTTTATTACCGGATTTACAGGTTTATTTCTATCCATAAGAATAAAAAGATAGTATTAACCTGAAAATATAACTTTTTTCAAATGTAGGTTTTAAACAATCAAACATCTGATATTACGAAAACTGTTTTAAATTATTTATTAATGCAATTCAAAAATAAAAGACAAGGGAATTTATTGATTTAAAAATTCTATTTTTACGGATGCTTATTTTAACAATTCTGATATGTCAAATTCATTTTTGTATAGACTCAGGATTTCATCAGTATTGAGTGTTTCAACCTTTTCAATTTTATTATTGTTGGGCACATACCATACTTCAGCAAAAAAACCGAACAGTGTATACAGCTTGATATTGAAATACAGGAATTGCCTTGATGCAATTTCATTACCATGCTCAAAAACAAGGTATACCTTTTCTTTTAAAGGATAATTATTAAATTCGGGTACATCCATAAAATATTCAATATTGGAATCAAATATAATTAAATCCTGATACTGAAAAAAAATAAAAACATATAATAACTTTATTTTATGCAAATTAAAAGACACATTCCTAATATACTTACCCTTACCAATCTTCTTTTTGGCAGTATTTCCATTGTATTTGCCTTTGAAGGCTTATTTCAATTAGCTGCCATATTTTTAGGTCTGGCAGCAGTTTTTGATTTCGCCGATGGCTTTGCAGCCAGAGCATTAAGTTCATATAGCGAGATAGGCAAGGATCTAGATTCAATGGCAGACATGGTAAGCTTTGGATTTACACCGGCAGTAGTAATTTTTCGATTGCTTCAGGATGCCTCGGTAAATTCGGCAATTTGGATATCAGATATTAATGTGTTGCCATTCATAGCGTTTTTTATAACATTGTTTTCTGCATTACGACTTGCCATATTTAATGTTGACACACGGCAAAGCGAAATGTTCATTGGATTGCCTACCCCAGCCAATGCAATTTTAATACTTTCAATTCCTTTTGCCGTCCATTATGGTTCGCCCGATTCAATGTGGCACCCCCTGTTTACATGGTTACTTTCAAATGAATGGATTTTGATTGGATTAACTTTATTCTTATCATATTTTCTGGTGGCAAATGTCACAATGTTTTCGCTGAAATTCAAAAACCTTAAGGTAACGGGCAATCTCGTGCGTTATATTTTTTTGGCAGGATCTGTTTTATTTTTGGTGTTCTTCCGTTGGTTTGCTTTTCCTTTAATTATGATTTTTTATATAACTTTATCGATGGCAGAATACCTGGCCGCAAAACAGGATTAATAATTAAAATTGCAGGAAAGCATCATCTTTGATTTTTTACAAAAAAATTTAATTTTAAGAAATTTATTTGATTATGGCTGAATTTCATGAACTGGGAGAAAAAGGAGAAGACCTTGCGGCAGCATATCTTCAGAAAAACGGATACACTATTCTTGAAACAAACTGGAGAAAAGGATCACTGGAGGTTGATATTATAGCGCAAAAAGATGACATTCTTGTTATTGCAGAGGTAAAAACCCGCAGTACCAATTACTTTGGCGAGCCCGAAGAGTTTGTTACAAAAGCCAAACAAAGAAATATGATAAGGGCAGCAAACCTTTATATTCAAATTAATAACATGGATACTGAAACGCGCTTTGATATTATTTCTGTGCTTAAAAAAAATGACCAACATCAGATTCATCATATTGAAGATGCATTCTATCCTACCCTATAATTCAATAACAAACTATTTATATTTCTGAAATAATTTAGTTATATAATGGGTATAATACTTATCTGCGGGCATCGAACCAAAAAAAATTATTTAATTCTTAATAAAATAAGTGTTTACTTGGCTTTCAACACATGGAAAACAATTTCGTATCAGGCTTGTTTAACTATATTAATTACATCAAACCACTGAAGCTACAATAGAAGTTATCTTCCTAAAATTAAAATGTTTAACAAATAAAAGTACAAGAAATGGAAAACAAAGAATTGCAAGAAAAGGATGTAGTAAGATTACCATTAATTGGCGACCCGGCACCTTCATTTAAAGCAAAAACCACGATGGGCCCTTTGAACTTCCCGGAAGATTACAAAGGTAAATGGGTAATTCTTTTCAGTCACCCGGCGGATTTCACTCCCGTTTGCACCACGGAATTTATGACGTTTGCTGTAATGCAGGAAGATTTCCGTAAACTTAATACCGAGTTGATCGGGTTATCGATTGACAGTATTTACGCCCACATTGCCTGGCTGAGAACAATTAAGGAAAAGATTGAATTCAAGGGCATGAAGGATGTGGAGGTAAACTTTCCGGTAATTGAAGACCTCAAGATGGATGTATCGCGTAAATTTGGAATGGTACAGCCCAATGCATCAACTACACAGGCAGTGCGTGCTGTATTTATAATGGACCCCGAAGCCAAAGTTCGTGCTATCCTTTATTATCCGCTGAGTACAGGTAGAAATATGGATGAGATAAAAAGAATGATCATCGCCATGCAAAAAGCAGATAAGGAGCAGATTGCAACTCCGGCCAACTGGCAGCCTGGTGATGATGTAATTGTACCTCCTCCGGGTTCATGTGGAACTGCAAAAGAAAGAGTACAAAGTCAGGATGAAAACACCTATTGTCTTGACTGGTTTATGTGTTTCCGAAAAGAAAGTAAATAATAACCATCAATGGTTAGTTTGAAAAGGCGCCTAACTTTAAGTTAAGGCGCTTTTTTTATTAAAAAAAAATGCGCCCCTTTCTATTGTCATATGAATCATAAGTTCATAAATACAATTTTTACTTATCAACAAAATACTTGTAATTGATATATTATTTTTTATTTTTGTAGAAGATTCAAACTTTAATCTGTTAAATCAACAAAAACTATTGCTTATGAAAAAATTATTGACAGTATTGATGATTGCCTTTATTGGGATAATCTCCACCCAGGCAAATACATCCTACCACCTGGATGATGCAGCCATAGATGACATGTTTGCTAAGGCTGAAATGGTCGGGATCAACCACATGGAGCCCCTTGCTCCACTGGCTGATATGGGTTATGCCGGCCAAACCTATTTTGAAGAGAACAAAGATCCGCTGGTTGCATTTTTACTTAGCTGGTTTCTGGGTTATCTCGGAATTCACAGGGCCTACATGGGAACTTCAACCGGAACTATTGTAGCCTATATCCTTACAGGAGGCGGTTGCGGTATAGTTTGGACTATTGACTGGATTATGCTGCTTATCGGGGTTATGAATAATGATATAAGTCAATATATCGATAATCCAAGATTCTTTATGTGGTAGTTCTGTTCAA
>SLOJ01000180.1 GCA_007132585.1 Bacteroidales bacterium
GAAAGATTTTCAGGAAAAATATCGGTTTCATGTGTTTTAAAATTTGATTAATAAGGTCACATGGAACTCGCTATGACATAATCATTCTCATGTGAGTAAAATCATTTGGCATAGCTCGTTTCATGTGTTTTAAAATTTGATTAATAAGGTCACATGGAACTCGCTATGACATAATCATTCTCATGTGAGTAAAATCATTTGGGATAGCTCGTTTCATATCTTTTAAATTTTTTTTGGTTTGCTATAATACTCTGAATGTTCTTTCGGAACTCGCGCCGGCTTCGCTTCCCACAAGTCTGGCAACAGATTCAACCGTAACACGGGTATTATCTGAAACTGCTGCTTCCCTGAGAAAATCAATAAGCAATTCACGATCCATATTATCGATTATATACAGCTTACCTTCATCAGTAATTTCGCCGGTTATATTACCTTCATCATCCACGACAAAGAAATTAAGGTTAAAGGGATTGACTTCCGGAAATACAGTAGTCATAACCGCGCGGTTAAAAACTTCGCTGAATTTTACAACTATGGCATTCAAAACCTGATCGTTCATTGCCATAATAAGTTCTTCATCTCTATCTTTGGTCAATGCATACTGCATAGGTACAATAAAATCATGAAGAATAACATAGGCGTTTTCAAGGGTTTGATAGTAGTCATTTAACGTAGCACCTTCTTCAGGATACTCAGCTATAAATGTTGAAGCAAAAAGCACAGAATCTTCCAGATGCTTAACAGAAAGGTCAACCGTTTCATTGGTTGTTTGCACTCTCAACTTAACTTCATAGTCTCTAAGCTTAAAGCCACTGTGATACAGGGTAATGGTTTCGATATCATCGCCCACTGCCCAGCTGACATTTCTAACGGTAATGGTATCACCTGCAGGGGCATCGGGCATTTGAGCCAGCAGGTTAAAGGGAACCATTTCACCTGTGAGTTCACCCTGGTCGGCAAGCGGATCATTTTTCTCACATGCCCAGAAACCCACTAAGATCATCAGTAAAAATATTTTAAAAATTGTTTTCATTTTCATTAGATTTTGGTGTTATTACTTTCCAAGTTGTGAGTTTTCTATCCACCAGAAAGGTGTTACTACCCAATTGTCATCACGTGCACCCAACCTTTCAATTTCATTGGGATTGTAGATATACTCGGTCTGCGGGTCGTAGGGCATCCGCTTGATCCATTCTCCATCGTAAATATCAAGCGCATTTTCGGGATACTCCAGTTCGGGATAAGCAGTATTGGAATAATGATAGCGCCGCATATCCACCCAGGTTTCGGGTTGCAGATACAGAGCAATATACTTCTGCATCATAATATTAGCTATCTGCAACTGCCCCGCACTTTGCGCCACCGCCTGAGAGATGATGTAATCATTGTACTCTGCGGCAATACCCAGTCTGCTGAAATTTCTCTGAATTCCATTGAGGTACGCATTATAGGCCCGGTCCATATCTCCTGAGTAAAAAGCAGCTTCTGCCTCAATGAAAAACAGTTCTTCATCTGTGATGAAAATGATGGGAGAATCGTCCCGGGTCCAATAACCGTCATAAAGGATAGCAAAATCTTCAATATCGAGTGCACCCCTGCCTGTGCTTGCCGGAACAGAAAAATAATTTCCGTTCGCTCCGGGAGTTGTAAGTTCATATAACCTTGGATCATGCTCACCGGATAGGGTCATAGCGTGCATAAAAAAGTTGGTGTGAATGGAAGAATTGAGAGAATTCCGAATCTCTGCAAAGTCCCATTGTGGACTTGGTCTTGATGGTCCCCATAAATTTCGTTTCCAGTCACTATCGGCATCGCTGGGGAAATCATAAAAGGGTTCTGCCCAGTTTTGTTTTGCCATATCAACCATTTGCAGCACTTCATCGTAGTTGCCCATGAAATTGGCAGTATGGAGTTTCATGCGGGCCTTAATGGCATAGGCAAAAGAGAGCCATTTCTGCACATCACCCTGGTAAATATGATCGAAGGACGACATCTCACGGTCGGTAATATCTGAAGCCTGCAAAGCTTCGATAGCTTCATCCAGATATTTTTCTACTTCAGCATATACCACATCCTGTGAGTCATATGTGGGATTATAAATACCGGTTAAAGCCTGCAGAATAGGCATATCACCAAACATATCTGTTGCGGTAAGGAAAGAGAATGCCATCATGATCTTTCCCACGCCCACATAATTGTTTGAGCCTTCTTCTTCAGCAAACTGTATCATTTTATGGGCATTGCCCGCCACATCAAAATAATGCCGGCGCCATACTCCGTAACGAAGTATACCCCGGTAATCCCAGCGGTCTTTCACGGCACTGGTGCCAAATTCGGTGGTAACATACTGGGTTATGTAAACCGTGGTTTCAGCCTGCCCGTAATGTTGATAAGCCATATTACCCAATACAGCAGGCAGCATGTAATTAGGGGTTGTTCTTTCATCGTTATCCAGTGATTCGTTTACGTCAAGAAAGTCTTCACAACCCCAAAAGACAAACGTAAACAGAATAAATATTATTGATCTTTTCATTTTTAAGCACTTTTGAGTGATTGAATCAGAGTATTTTTTAAAATCTGAGATTTAATCCGACTGTTACAGCTTTTCTCAGGGGTACCTGGAAGTAATCCACACCCATGGTGCCGGCACCACTTGCTCCACCGCCGGGACCTGCATTGTTTACCTCAGGATCGCCACCGGAGTAATTGGTGAAAAGCAGTACATTCTGGAAGTTGACCGTAAGAGATGCCTGATCCATACCCACCCGGCTGATTAAATTTTCAGGCAGATACCAGATGAAATTAACATTGCGCAGCCTAAGCCAGTAAACCTCTTCAACAAAGTTGCTTCCGGCCAGAATGTATGTGTTCTGGAAAAACTCCCTGTTCAGAATAATGGGTGTTTCATTGGGAACATAGCTGCCATCCTCCTGCTCTACTACACCATTAAAGAGGAATTCCTGGTTGCGGTATTTCTCGAGCATGGAATGGTTTCCGCTGGAAATAAGAAACTGGCTGGTTGCATTCATGATCTCTGCTCCGTATGTACCATCAATAAGAAATGAAACTTCAAAATTGCCGTAGCGGAAATTGTTATTCAATCCATAATACAGTTTAGGTTCGCGGTTACCGATGTATCTTTTTTCGGAATCAATAATGGGGTAACCATCTTCATCAACGATAACATTACCATCGGGTGTACGCTTGTAATCGGTACCCACAATACCAAAAAGAGGTTCACCAAGCCAGGAACTGGCTATGGCCTGTGAAGAAACCTGCCCGTAGGTTACCGGGAATTCTACCAGATCGCCAAAAAGTTTCGTAAGCCTTGAGCGGTTGCCAAACATATTGAGTGAAGTTTCCCATCTCATGTTATCTCTTCTGATGATGTTGCTCCTTATGAGCATTTCAATACCTTTGTTTTCAA
>SLOJ01000078.1 GCA_007132585.1 Bacteroidales bacterium
CCTGATGATTCAGGTGTTTCTCCGTTGCCCCATTTCATCCAGGCGAGCATCGACTTGCAGATGTGTATGCCCCTGTCATTTACCAGGTTAACTTTCACTGTTTTTTTCCCGGCTGCTTCAATAATTTGTGCCACGGAATAACCCAGCAGATTATTACGAATGTGTCCGAGGTGCAAAGGTTTATTGGTATTTGGGGAAGAATATTCAATCACAACCGGATCAGGATCATCAGCCGGAAACCTTCCATACTTGTTATCGCCGGCTGTTTCATTAAGAAAATTCTTCCAGTAAGTATCATTCAGAGAAAGGTTAAGAAATCCCTTTATCACGTTAAAACTCTCAACTTCATCCAAACCTTGCAGAAGTTCTTCACCTATTGCCCTGGCGGTATCTTCCGGCGACCTGCGTGCCAGCTTTACAAAAGGGAATACAACGAGCGTAAAATCGCCGTCAAAATCCTTTCGCGTGGGTTGCAATGCAATTTTTTCGCGTTCCACATCCTCTCCAAACAGTTTTTCTATGGCCTGCTGTACCTGATCTGTAATCTTTTCTTCTATCCGGATCATACATTTATTTTTAGATGGCAAATTTAGAGCTTTTTTTGGGAAATGATTTAATCAGGCACCCGGGCTTTTGGAAGGTAGTGAGAAAGGTTAAGGTTAAGAGAAAGCTGGAAAATCGGGCTGCCGGGATTATTCCCTGGTTGTTACTTTCTACCTCCTTTTAAAGTATTCATTCTTAAGCCAGAATCCAAACACAGGATCCAGCAACTGGATTCCATCTGGTGATGTATCGATAATTTCCTTATTAATGAGCACCTGTTTAATGCGTTGTATGTTTGCCGATGTGCCCAAACGATATTTTTTCCGGGTATCTTTTTATAACTAACAAATGTGTAACCAACAAAAATGTAAGCTATAAATTGTTTAAACAAATTACTTAATGGTTTGCCTATCCAAAGGAAACCAAATCCTATTCTCCATTTTACAGTTTTCCTGTTTTCCTGTTTTCTTGCCAACTTATTTTTCCCATCAACACATCAACACATCAACCTATAAACCAATTTTAACTTGTATTTAGAAAAAAACCCTTTACATTTACACACTTTAATGAAAAGTGATTTATTCAGGACGCATTTTCAGGCAAAACAGAGGTCCCTGGTTTCTTTGTAGTTTATCTATTATTAAAAAAATAAGAACATATGTTATACAAAAAATTACTTATTTCATTTATTGCCTTGCTACCCCTGCAGTTGGTTTTAGCGCAAAGCAACTTTTCTTTTTCTCCCGAAGCTGTTGAAGAAAGGCTTCGGACCGACGTTTACACCCTTGCATCTGAAGAATTCGAGGGCCGTGAATCAGGCACCCCCGGCGAAGAACTGGCTGCTCAGTACATCAAAGAAAGAATGATGGAAGCCGGGCTTAGCCCGCTTTTTGACGGTTCTTTTATTCAGAATTTTGAGTTCTCCGGACGGCTTGAACTGGGCGATGAAAATTTTCTGGTAATTGGTGATCAGGATTTTGTACTTGAGGAAGACTTTTTTGTGCTGCCAAATTCAGAAAGCAAAAGGGTATATGCACAGGGAGTATATGCAGGATTCGGACTTAGCTCCGAAGATCATGATGACTACAGAAACCTGGGGCCGGTTGAAGGCAAAATCCTTTTTATGGAATTTTACCTGCCTGAAGAAATGGACGAACGCGGCACTCCCCTGCCTATGGATATGATATCGCATAAAATTGACATTGCAACAGAAAAAAATGCTGCTGCAATAATTTTTGTTAACACCAAAAGTTGGCGTAACAACCCGCCATTACGACTGGGTCGTGCCCGCGAAACAGCCGGAATACCCATTATGTTTGCCCGTGATGAGCTGCTGGAATTCTGGCAACAGAATGCTCAGGAAGAATATCTCTTTTTATCAACCGATTTACATAGTAAAACTTATACATCTATGAATGTGGCCGGTTATTGGAATAACAATGCTGACCAAACCATCGTTATCGGGGGCCATTTCGATCATCTCGGATATGGCCGAAGTGGTTCACGCAGCCCGGGTTCAGATGAAATCCACTTCGGGGCCGATGATAACGCTTCAGGTACTGCTGGGGTGCTGGAAGCTGCCAGATATCTGCCTCAATCTGATCTTACATCAAACAACTACATTTTTATCGCCTTCGGTGCCGAAGAAAAAGGACTGCTGGGTAGTCGCCACTTTACCAATAGCGATGCCTACGACATGGAGCAGGTGAATTATATGTTCAATTACGACATGATCGGACGTATGGAAGAGGGAAACATTACCCTTTATGGTACAGGCACTTCTCCTCAATGGGAATCAACCATTGACAATAATTCTCCGGAAGCTTTCAATATCCGTAAAAGTGCTTCGGGTATGGGCGGATCTGACCATACAAACTTCTACCGGAAAGATATTCCTGTAATATTCTTTTTTACCGGTATACATGATGATTACCACCGGCCCACCGATACACCCGATAAAATCAACTTTCCGGCAATGGCAGATATCCTATCGTTTTCATTTGATATGATTGCCGATCTGGATGGAGAAGAAAAACTTGCTTTTGCAACTACACCGGTTGAACGCCGTGGCCAGCAGCGTCGGGGCTCCGGAGCCACCCTGGGTGTAATGCCCGATCATGCCTGGGAAGGACAAGGTGTTAAAATACTGGGTATCGTGGAAGATCGTCCTGCACAAAAAGCAGGGCTGCAAAATGGTGATGTTATAGTAAGCATCAACGAAGAAACCGTTCCCGACATCCAGGAGTACATGCGCATTATGAACGGTCTTCAAGCCGGACAAAAAGTGATGGTAGGCCTTGTGCGGGAGGAAGATGTAATTGAGAAAGAAGTGGAGTTGTAGGCTAATTTCACCACGTAGACACAGAGAACGCAGAGAAATTAATATCTCCCGGCGAACTCAGCGCTCTCCGCCTCTCTGCGGTTTCCCTACTTAAAAACCATATTCTTCTTCACCGTTATCTTTTCGCAGTAGTGGCATTTTAGCCTTATATCCTCTTTATCCACCACATTGAATCTTGTTGTTATGATTTCGATGTTGGTAATACAGTTGGGATTAAAGCATTTTACAATACCTGATATTTTATCGGGTGTTTCCACAATAGTTTTTTTCGTCACCTGGAAATCTCTGATCTCGATGATGCTGGCATGGGGTGCCACCAGGGCGATCTTGTTCAGCTCTTCGGGCCTGAAAAACTTGTTGCTCACCTTGATGATGCCCTTGCTGCCGTATTTTTTGCTCTCCAGGTTGGTGCCAAACAACACCATCTGGTCAAAATCATCCAACTTCAGCATTTTTATTACCTGGAATACCGCTGCAGCGGGTATATGGTCTATAACGGTGCCATTCTCAATGGCCGATACTTTCAGTTCTTTTACTTTTTCA
>SLOJ01000188.1 GCA_007132585.1 Bacteroidales bacterium
ATGATTTCTGAAATGTTACAGGGTAATCGTAAGTTGCACCGTCACTTTTCATGCCCAAAAGAATTATGAAATAAAACCCATGATTTGTCCAAAACCCAAAACATCCGTGTATTTTTGCACTTTGTTTGAAATTCAGCTAAAGCATAAAAACTTTTCAGTATCCGGATATGCTCAGAAACTTTAAAGATTCACCATTATTTACCTGGTTTACACTTGCCCTGGGTATTATCTGCATCGGGTTTTCGGCCATTTTTGTAAAGATGGCTGATGTTCCGGGATCGGTTGCCACTTTCTACCGGTTACTGTTTGCCGCATTGGCAATAATTCCGATCTGGATGTACCGGGGAATAAAAATGCCGGTACGCAAAGATGTGCTGCTGATCCTGGCAGGTTCGTTTTTCTTTGCGGTTGACCTGTTTATGTGGAATACGGCAATACCTCTGACTACTGCTGCCACCGCTACTCTGCTGGCAAACAATGCCCCTATCTGGCTGGGATTGATAACGGTGGTGATTTTGCGGCAAAGCTTGCCCCGCAAATTCTGGGTAGGACTGGTTGTGGCCATCATCGGGCTCAATGTGCTCATTGGTATCGAATCGTGGAGAACCCTACAGTTTAATATGGGTGATATGTTGTCGTTAGGGGCAGGCTTCTTCTATGCGCTCTACCTGATCTATACGGTTGAAGTTCGTAAGCGGGTAAATACAGTAACATTTATGTCGCTTTCGCTGATAGTTATGGTGGTGATGATGTTTTTTACCACCTTATTCATGGGGCACTCTTTTACCGGATATTCATCCCGGACCTGGCTTTCGCTGCTGGGGCTGGGCCTTGTTTCACACTTTGGAGGATGGCTGTGCATTAATTATGCACTCGGACACATTAAAGGGAGTAATGTTTCTGTTACGCTACTGGCGCAATCGGTAGTAACAGCCCTGCTGGGAATCATCATATTAAAAGAATATCTTAGTCTTAATCAGATCATCGGAGGAATTATTATTCTTTCCGGAATATACATCGTAAACCGCCGTGATACCCCTCCACGTGTATCTCCGATTAATAAACCTGCTTCTGACCAGCATCCATCAGCGGAGCAGATAGAAGAGAAATCCGTTAATCAAACCATTTCATAATATAAGCGTTTATCAGACTGAAAAAGTAAACAGCGAAAAACCTTACATACAATGCAAAACAAAAAATACATCGGAGCTCATGTGAGTGCTTCAGGTGGAGTAGAAAATGCTCCCGTTAACGCAGCAGCCATTGGCGCCACTGCTTTTGCACTTTTCACCAAAAACCAGAAACAGTGGTTTGCCAAACCCCTTACCGATGAAAACATTGAGAAATTTAAGGCCAACTGCCGTGAGCATGGTTATACACCGGAACAAATTCTGCCCCACGACAGCTACCTTATTAACCTTGGGCACCCCCTGGAAGAAGGCTTGAAAAAGTCGCGCAGAGCGTTTCTGGATGAAATGCAACGCTGCGAACAACTGGGCATAACCATGCTCAACTTTCATCCGGGCAGCCACCTGAAGCAGATATCCGAAGACGATTGCCTGCAACGAATTGCTGAGTCAGTAAACATGGCTCTGGAAAAAACAAAAGGGGTAATCGCCGTAATAGAAAATACCGCAGGACAAGGCAGCAACATGGGTTATCGCTTCGAACATCTTGCCCGCATTATAGAACTTACCGATGACAAATCAAGGGTGGGTGTATGTCTGGATACCTGCCACAGCTGGGCCGCCGGTTATGATTTTGGTTCGGAAGCAGGATATGAACAACTCTGGAAAGATTTTGACGATATTGTGGGTTTTAAATACCTGAAGGGGATGCACATCAATGATGCCAAAAAGGAGCTGGGAAGCAGGGTTGACCGTCATGCTCCCATCGGCAAAGGATTTATTGGAGAAGAAGGCTTTATCCGTTTGATGAAAGATCCAAGGTTGGATGGAATTCCCATGATTCTGGAAACTCCTGAACCCGATATTTGGGATAAGGAAATTGCATGGCTGCAATCACATGTCAGCTAGATTTTCAGATTAAAAACATCTGGAAAGAACCAGGTGATTCCGTATCGGAGTTTTTAGTCCGTGCCTTCAATGCCGGGCTTCACACCTCCCGGTAAGGATACATTCCTTTCCGACCATAATAAATAACTGATCCCGACAGCAAGAAAACTCATTGCGATAACGAAAGTTATTGTAAACCCAAAAGCTTCATAAAGGGCAACTCCCATTAACGGCGCAAATAAACTGCGAAAAGCCGTCAAAACCAAATGTACTGACTGATAATTTCCGGCTTCTTCAGGTGGGCAAAAATAAGCTGAACCGATAAACCAGGTAAGGGCCATGGTAGCAGCGAAGACTCCATGAAATAACATATAAAAAATCAGCAAATGGTATAGTCTGATATCCCAGAACTCAGTATATGCAGGGTAATATTCCGTGAGGGTAAGGAAAAGTATATATAATAGCATTGATAAAAAAGAGATCGCAGCAAAACGGCGTGGATCAATTTTTCCCATAAGCTTTCCGAAAAAGGGTAGCATGATAATTGCCAGCACATTATACCCGTTTTTATAGAAGGCAATGCTGGAGTAATTGAGTCCCAGTCCGGCCTCAAAAAACAAAACAATAACTGTTACCGATCCCATAAAACCCATGCCATAAAGCATAAACCCTATTTCGAAATCAAGAAACGGCCGGTTGGTTCTGAGAATCCTTACCATACCCAAAGCAGATTCACGCACCGAATTCCAGAATCCGTTTTCCTTTACTTCAACTTTTTCAACCTGGTAGGGAATGAGAGAAAGTAAAAATACCGACAGCACACCCAAAACAGCCGCTATGGGAAAAATATAAACGAAGATGTAATTGTCAATATCAAGTAGCCAGCCATACACAAACGTTGTGATCATCATTACGATTTTATTCAGAGTGGTGGCATAACTGAATAAGCGACTGAAGTTATCATGACGATATGATGTTTTCAGAAACAGATTAATGGTAGGCCATATAACCGTATTGCCCAGATAATAAATCAAAAATATTCCCAGAAAAATGTAATGATATATTGAATCACCTCCCAGACTTTCGGGGCTCCTGGGAAAGAAAAAGAGCAATAAAAGTGGGAGACGTGATAATAAAGCAGCCCGGCGCAATACATTTCTTTTGTTGCGGATGCGTTTAAGCCATTCATTCATGAAAATCAGCAGCAGGAAAACGGCCATGCTGAATTGAAAAAGCACTGCCAGCTGATAATTGGATCCCAGCAGGCTCTTCACAAAAACAAATTCATTCAGGATGATCAGACCCGCTATAATGCCTTCCAGAAAGGAGTAGGACATATGCAGCACAAAGGCTTTCTTCTCACGGGGTAAAAGTTCACTCATA
>SLOJ01000066.1 GCA_007132585.1 Bacteroidales bacterium
ATATATGTTTCTGCCTTTACGATAGATGCTAATGTGCCTACCTCAAGGGGAGAAAGATTAATCTTTTCAGCTTTTCTTTTTCTGTCGTTATTCCAGAAAGCATTGTATTCGCGGTACATGCGTTCAAGAACCTGTTCGGCTGATGTGTTCCAGAAAAACTCATAAGTATTGGGTATAAAAAGAAGCTTTGCTGTTTCAGGGGTAAAACCATATTCTTTTAATATTTCTCTATCATCGAGTATATTTATGATTGCCAGAGAATCTGCTTCAATCTGATTGGCAATTATTCCGGCAAGTTCTTCTTTAAATCTGATGTTATTAAAAGTAACCCTTACCGGATCCTGATTACCTGAACGCAATAGGTTTATGAGTTGATTGTTGCCCATATTTTCATGAATCAGATACCGACCAGGACGTACATTGTTTTTGTAGTTCTTTTTCTCAACCAGCCATTCAAATGTATTTGTATTCATGATCATATCATCTTCATACAATATAGATTTTACATCGTTGAAATCACTTCCCGTCTGTATATATATATGTTTGGTTTGCCTTTCACCCAAATAAATATTGGGTTGAAATACAGCATCATAAAGCATGTAAAACACAATGCCACCAATCATCATTAATATGATAAAAACAGTAATAGATAGCTTTAACCAATAAGGTTTTTTATTCGATTTTTTTCCTCTTTTACTTTTTTTCCTTGTCATCTGTTGCACTGGTTATGATTCAAAAATTAATTGAAAAAAGTGTTCACTCTCCCACTCATGGCCAATCAATCTCCAATTACTTTTGGTGCCTGTTTTTACAAATCCTTTTTTCTTAAACAGGTTTATGCTTACTTTATTGTTTTCAGATATATTGCAATACAATTGCTTAAGATTGAGTATGATTTTGGCATAATGAATAACAATATCAAGTGTTTCTGAAGCATAGCCCTTTTTACGGAACTCTCGTGCTATAAGAATGCCGACTCCTGCACGTCTGTTTTTGGGGTCAAATTCAAACAGATCAACACAACCAACTGTATTTTTTTCCTGGTCTGTGATCATTAGCCGGAGTTGCTTGTCGGTATAAATATCACAATGCGAATTAATGACATATTGTTCAAGATGGAAGCGCGAAAATGGAGAAACAGTATTGCTGTACTTCCAGGTATCAGGATTATTTTCCCATTCATACATTGTATCAATATCACCCGGCTCCATAGCCCGCAATGTAAGGTTCTTGCCCTGTAATGCTTTCATTGATGTCATTCTGTTTGGTTTGTAAAATAATGACTGCCCGATCATTTAATATCAAAATGCTGCAAATCAATTTCTCCTTCGAATACTTTTTGTGCCGGACCGGTTAAAATTATATTTTTAAACCCCTTCAAATCAGGGGAAAAGCTTACATTTAGCACCCCTCCTTTGGCATTTACTTCAATATTGTTTTTACTGATATAACCCTTATGAGAAGCAGCAATAGCTGCAGCAGTTATTCCGGTGCCACAGGCAAGGGTTTCACTTTCCACACCTCTCTCATATGTGCTAATATGTATTGTTTCATCAACAATAGTGACAAAATTTACATTGGTTCCATTGGGCTTGAAAGTATCAGCATTTCTGATTTTTTTTCCTTCAGAATCAACATTGATTTGCAATATATCTTCAGTAAACTTAACGATATGAGGTGATCCTGTATCAAGAAATAATCCATACTCTGTTTCTTTGATTTCTGTAACATCATTCATACTTAATGAAACAGAAGACAACTGACCATTGTCGGTTTTTATAATTGCTTTATGCAGGCCATCGCTTGCCAGAAAAACGGTTTTATTTTTAATAATGCCTTGATGATATGCAAATGCTGCCAGACACCTGCCTCCGTTTCCACACATGCTTCCTTCATTTCCATCACTGTTGTAATAGACCATTCGGTAATCATATTCAGGGTGAGTAAGCAGGAGCATCAAACCATCGGCACCAATTCCAAACCTGCGATGACAAAGCTCAGAAATCAGAGTATGGTTTTTTGTGATATGGTTCAGAATGTCCTTCCGGCGTTCATCAATAATAATAAAATCATTACCGGCACCATGGTATTTAAAAAATTTTACTGTCATATACATTGCAATTATTCAGGGAGTTCGGCAAGTTTTACCGGTACCAGAGGCTTAAAGGTAGTAGTAAATTCAAGTGGGTAAAAATCATTCATGTAATACAGATAAAATTTATTATTATGATTCTGGATACGGGCAAGTTCCGCTGTTTTTATACCATAAAAAACAATTCTTTTTTTGCTCATTTTGTATCCTACTGAGTTTAATGGAGATTCCCAGAATTCAACATGAAAAACCTGGGTATCTTGTTTAACAGTATCTGCACCAAGCTCAAATTCAAGCATCTTTTCTGATGGGCTCTTGTCAAAATATTGCACTGGGACTGATATAATGCGGCTTTGCAAGAGTTTATCACGTGCAAATGTAAAATTGTTTTTTTCAAAATCAGGCAAGTTTGAATAAGTTGCAGCCTTTTTAATTTCAGTTAAATTATTATCAGGTAAATCATTGTTTGACCTGGATGCTTCACTCGTATTGCTTATTTCTGCTAAATCGATGGTTTCACCGGAGCTGTTATCTGAAAAAATGGCAATAATTCTGTCCACAGCTTCCTGAACTAATCTGTCATTTTGTCTGTTAAAATGCCAGTAAACTATTGTGCCTCCGAGAAAAAAGCCCAGTAATAGCCCGAGGAACAGATAACTTGTATTAAAGTCTTGTCGTATCCTTTTTTTCATTTATCAATAGGATAAATAATTGATCTATAAAGCAAATTTACAAAAAACAGAAATGTAAATACCAGGCAATATTACTTATTCTAAAAGGCAAGATTAATTTGGCTAATCTTAACTTATACAGGCAACCAATCAAGCATTTGTAAATATTGTTAATGGTTAACTATTTTTAACAGCAATGCGAAAATTAACTGAACGTGAGTGCGTTGAAATCCATATCTAAAATTAAATTTTATTAATTATGAACAAATTGTTTGGTAAAGGGTATATAATTTGTAGATGATTCTGCGATATTATAGTCTTATCTATCGGGTTTATCTGATTTATTAATTCATAATTAGGCATAAATTAACCTTTAAATTTATAAGAAAAATGAAAAAGTTCTTTGTATTGTTACTTGTTGCAATTTTAGGAGGTTTATCTGCATTGTTTATACAAAGATATTTTGCGCCAACCCCCGGGCAACAAATTATGCGTATGCAAACAGAAGGAAATAACACTTCGGTTCCTTCAGCTTTTACCCATTATTTATCCAATGTACCAACCCACTTGCCTGATTTCAGTGTGGTTGCCGAAATGACAGTAAACAC
>SLOJ01000164.1 GCA_007132585.1 Bacteroidales bacterium
ATTTCTCAAGAATGTTTGACATTCCTGTTTTCCTTAACAATGATACCCGCTGTTTTGGGCAGGCTGAAAGAATCATTGGTAAAGCCCATGAAGCAAATCATGCAATTGTTATTAACCTGAGCCGGGACCTGGGTACAAGTCTTATTGTCGACAACAAGATTGTGAATGGAGGAATGGGCTTTGCCGGTGAGCTTGGACATATGCAATTTGGAAACAAACAAAAGATGTGTCTTTGCGGAAAAAAGGGCTGCCTCGGTAATGATGTGGGGGGGGGTGCACTGGAAGAAAATTTTATGGAGAAAATAGCCCAGGGTGAAAAGACTATTGTGGAATTGCCCGAAAATGGTGCATCTGTAAGATATGATGACATACTTCTTGCTGCACTTGAAGGCGACGACCTGTCAATTAAACTGGTACAGGAAATGGGTTACAAACTCGGACATGCACTGGGTAATATTATAAACCTGCTTAACCCTGAACTTATCATTATCGGGGGAAAATTTGCCAAACTAAAAGACTTGCTGCTTGATCCGGTAAAAACCGGATTAACCAGCTCGGCATTGGTAAGCCCCCTTCATCATTGCAATATTGAATTTTCTGAATTGGGTGACCTTGCCGGCCTTAAAGGCGCAGGAGCCATGGTATTTGAATATTTTGAACTGATTAAAAACTGATAGATTATCATATCAATGGCAATAGTAAACAAAGCCATTGCTTTTTTTAACATAAAATTGTTGATGTATGCGAATAAAGACCTTTAACCGCCTGTTAGTGCTTCTAATGCTGCTAACCACTGCATCAGCAGGTTTTGCTCAAAGGACGCTCACCGGTGTAGTGCTCGATACCGATGGAAATACACTGCCCGGAGCAACAGTAGTTGTACCAGGAACTACAAGAGGAGCAACAACGGATATTGACGGTAATTTCACCATCCGGTTAGAGCCGGCAGATGCAGAAATTGAAGTTTCTTTTATTGGCTATATGAGCCGGAAAGTAAATATTGAAGGAGTTGATTTTATAGAAGTAACTCTTACCTCTGCCATAGAACAACTCGACGAAGTTGTGCTCACCGCACTGGTCATCAAACGCGAATCCAAGGCTAAGACTGTTCAAATAAGTGTGTCAAAATAAATTATTAACTTGACATACAAAAATTTGGATTAAAAATTAGACTTAGAGAGACTAAGCAAAGAGATTGCCGATCAAATCCGATCAGGCAAACCCTTGCCGCTGGCTAATGGTTGGCGACTACAAACCCCAATAGTGGATTTTCACCACCAGGTTATAGGCCATGCACGGCACACCAGAAAAGCCCGGTGCATCGCCCCGGGAAAGATGCCCCAATCCAGACATTCAGGCTGAAGGCCTAAAAAAAAAATTGATAATTTCAAAATAATTATTCTTTTATCAATCCAGCAACGCCGCATCCCGAATTCTTCGCCTTAGGATATTGCTATAGGATCTGCCCTTTTTGATCCGGTAATCCGTAAATGCCCGCTGGGCGTGACTTAGTGCGGTTTCCAGATCTCCCTGTATTTCGTACATCAATGCCAGGTTGTAATAAGAACGACCGGCCGTTTTCCGTTTTGAAGAGTTGGCAGATCTTTTCCAGGCTTCCATGGCACCTGTCCAATCGTTTACGGTGGCTCTTCTTACTCCGATGTCAAAATTGGCGTCTCTCTTCCCTTTGGTAAAGAAACTGCGATTAGCCCTGTACCAGTTAGGACTGATACGGGTAGCATACAAACTGCCCGATTGTGCACTCACCTGCATAACAGCTTCACGATGGTCAATGAGATTGGTCATAGCAAGCTGCAGGAGATTCCCTTTGGCTTCCCACTTCCTGTTGCGGCTGTAGCGGTGCTCATCAATTACGGTTCGGGATGCAGGATGGTAAAAACGAAATCCCAGCGTTACCGTGGCAACCCCCTCGGCATAATATTCCCTGACTTTACTGACCCTTCCTCCTTCTTCCTTTTTTTCTACCTCACGGCTGCCATCGGTTACGATAAAGTTTGAATCAAATGCTTCCAGGATCAGCAATGCATCCACGTTATATTTGCTGCAAAGTTGTTCTACCTGGTTCCAGTCGAGAATGGAAGGCCATTGTCCCGGCAAGGTTACCGGACTTTTCAGCTGCTCCGATGTGCGCACCACCTGAAAACGCTGAAACTCCTGAAGGCTTGACGCCAGACCATTCATGGCAGCCTGGGCTGCTTCTTTATCAAGACCGGGTAATGTTCCGGTAATGATGCCTTCAATAACATTCACTGTATTTCGCTCAGTTTCACTGCGGTTAATCAATGCCACCCGCTGCACACTCTGGTCCACATAAACCTGGGCCGGACGTTGCACAGGAACATATACAGTGCGTGTGCAGGAAAGCACAAACAAGCTAAAAATTAAGATGGGTACAAATTTTTTCATGGTTAATGGATTTATTTTTCAAAACAGATGCTTTTATTTGGTTTACAGCAATTTAGGGGTGCAATTTATAATGAAAATGGTGGTTTTTTTTGCGTAGTTTTACGGGAATTTCCCATAGGGATGCAAAAGGTATGACATATTGTTTTTTAAACACCAGAGAAGATTCAACTTTTGCAAAAGGTAATATATTTCAGGGATGTCATCCCTGATTATTTCGTAAAAAGTAATAACTTTGTAATTACAAAACTGGCATTATGGAAACACCCATTATTAAAATAGGAAACTCAAAAGGGCTGAGACTGCCCAAATCAGTTCTTGAAAAATACAGTATAAAAGACAAAGTTGAGCTGGTACTGGAAGAAGAACAAATCATCATTCGTCCGGTTGAAACCCCCAGAAAAGGATGGTCTGAAGCATTTAAAGAAATGCACGAAACCCGTGAAGATGATTCGTTGATGGATGATGTATTTGAAGATGAAGATTTTGAATCATGAAAATCAGTCAATATGATATAGTCCTGGTGAACCTGGATCCAAGTCAGGGAAGTGAAATCAAAAAAACCAGACCGTGCCTTGTGATATCGCCCGATGAAATCAATTTCAATCTCAGCACAATCACCATTGCTCCCATGACCACAAAGAGCAGACCCTGGCCCACCAGATTAAAAGTCAGATTCAACAATACAACCGGCTGGGCAGCAATTGATCAGATCAAAACCATTAACAAAAAAAGGGTGATTAAAATACTGGGTAAAATATCTTCTCAGGAGATCCGCGAATGCAAAAGGATTATAAAAGTTACTTTTGTGGATTAATACTCATGGGTTGCTAATTTATAGGGATGCCATCCCTTTTGCTTATTAAACTCCAGAGAAGATTCAACCTTCACAAGAAGGTAATTAAACTCAGGGGTGGCATC
>SLOJ01000233.1 GCA_007132585.1 Bacteroidales bacterium
CACCTTCCGATTTTACATCAAAGCGTTTGGTGATATAGGCAGGCGAACCATTTTTGAAAAATATCATTGCATTTTCAGCGGTTTTCAGCCCATAGACCTGTCGTGCTATTTGCATGGTAAGGTGTTCGTTTGCCGGCACCTGGTCAGCTTTCTTTAAATCTGTTGGTATAGGCTTAAGTATATATGTTCCCGTCTCTCCTTTGTGTGTTAATCGTAATTGGTTTTTTTCAAGTATTAAACTCAGTTTTTCCTGTACTCCCGATATTGAGATCTGCTTGCGGTTTTCCATAAACTGCTGCGCAACTTCTTCATCATGTTGAGCTGGATACCAGGGTAATACATGATTTACTTTTTTTCCCCCAAACATATTCCGCAAACAGCCGGGACTGTAACTGTTAAAGTCTTCGGCCAAAGTTCCGGGGCAATATTTCAATTGATCCGGGTTCATTCTGTGGCAATTAGTTTAACAGTTACTGCACCAATTGTATCATATTGTGCTGTTGCCATTAACAGGCCGAAACTGTCCTCTTCATCAATCCTGAAAGAGGTGCTTTGCAGTCTTCTGTTTACCCCTTCGCTAAGCATATTAGCGAAGAACGGGAACAGGAATTCACTGCTATATTCCTTTTGTGTTTTGGGAAGTGTTAAACTGATAGCCGGTTGGTTGGTGTCAATGAAATAATTGTTATCATATCTGAAGACATAAAGTTGACGATTTTCTTCTGTCAGTATTCCGGCAAGAGTCCCGTTACGAAATATTTCAACCGCCCTCATTTATGTTTATGAATTTTGGTTATAAATCTATTTAGCAATATTTGCATCATTATTATCCGGATATACTGTGTTCCAATACAAAAATCTACAGAGTTAATGCCTTGGTATTTTGTGATGAAGTATCATGAGTGTTTGTGCCATTTTTTCACTTCCAGGGTAAGCTCCATGCCTAATACTTCCGCCAGTTTATTCAATACCTCCAGTGAAGGGTTACCCTTTCCCCGCTCCAGCTTATACAAGGTATTGGTGCTCACTTTTGACAGTTCAGCAAGGTGTGGCTGGGTGATCCCCAATTCCTTCCTTCTGTTTTTTATAGTTTCTCCCAGGCGCCTGACTAACATTATAATGTGATTTCAGGGTAAAATTAGTTATTTCTTTACAATTATACAATTAAAATCACATTATCATGTGATTTTAGAGTGAATAAAGAACGCAAAACATTTTTAATATAAAAATCAATTATATTATTTAGAATATGTCTAAATAAACAGCATCTTTGCTATAGTATAAACTATTATTAAATACCCAAAAGATCCGGCTTTCCCGTGAGCAGCATTATTACAGGCATGCCCCTGCCGGGATTGTCACCCGGATCAGTATGGTCTGGAATTCAGCTTAAAGCTTATAAACCTGCCCCTTTACGGCCAACACTCTCCAGTCTGCTTACCACTCCGGAGAATTCATTAATACCGCTTTCGCGGATTCAAACTGCCTCCCCGGACCGTGAAAAGATCGGTGTCCTTCACCCGCCCCTTCTTCCCGCGATCCATCGCCCGAAAAAAGGATCATCAATCCGGTAGCCCTCCGGCAATCTGACCAGCAATCCCCGGCGGCTCAACCTCAGCAATCCGCTGTACACCGTGCTGGGCGACTCAATCTGGTTCTCCTGGCAAAATGCAGCCGATAGCGGCTGATGCTCCGATGATCTCATCCCAATCATTATCTTTTTATCTGTCCTGTTAAATGTATTCCAGAGGCGCTCATAATCCATGTCATGCATCCTGCCCAGCTCATCCAGCGCCTGCTGCAGGGGATCGGCAGCCGTTTTGTACTTGTTGATGATCTCCCAGACATGGAACGCCAGTTGCTGGGTATAATACGGATGCCCTTCAGTTATCCGCAGTACCCCCTCTGCCAGCCTGGTATGGACCGGGGAGATTCCTTTCAGTCCATCCGACAGATAAGCTTTGAATTCCCTTTCGGGGATCTTTCCCAGCGGAAAAAGCATCCCGAAATGGTAGAACGGTGATTTTTTCTTTTCGAAAATCTCTTTGATCAGCGACTCCTGGCTGCCCAGGAAAACATAATTGATGTTTTTATGGTGCTGCATCACCGCCCGCATCTGTGCCGGCAAATCCTTCTCCACCGAAATAACCTGCTGGAACTCGTCCATTACCACGATCAGTTTCTTCCTGGTGCTGCTCAATTTCTCCATAAGGTTCAGGACATCCTCAATAACCAGGTTTGCCCCTGCAGATGCCTGAAATGTGATGTCAACCTCGCCGGTGACCGGATTCATTGAAATGCGGGGCATGATGCGAAAATGCCTGACAAGCTGTCTCACCTTTTCTAATGGATAGTGACGGTACATCCGCTTCAGCAGCTGGGCGGCAAGGTCCTGCACGCTCACGATCATCTGGAGATCGATATACAGGAATGGGCGCTTCAGCTCACCGACCACCTTCAACAAAAGGCTGGTCTTTCCAAAACGTCGCGGACTTATCATTATCAGGTGGTTTTCGCTTTTCAGCACTTCCCTGACTTTCTCAATTTCCCTTTTGCGGTTGGTAAAAAAGGGTCCGTCAACCACGCTGCCAAATTTAAACGGATTTTTTGCCATCTGTTCGTACTTTGCTTGTTGTGATATTGTTCGTTGCAAAAAGCATAAAACATTACTAAAAGGATAATTGCGGTGAAAAGTTTCATTGCGAAATAATTCGTTGCGAATATTCTCATTGCGAATAATATCGCAACAAATATAGGGGAAATTTTTAACAAACCATAATTCCCCAAACCATCCTTCCGCTTAAAGCGTATGAAGACCATAATTCTTTCAGATTGTTCACGGTTGATACGGGTTTACTGGCAGCCATGGTTGATATTGATGCCAGAACGCTTTTAGAAGGGAATGTGATTTTCTCGGAGTTCAAGGGAGCGCTTACGGAACAGTACGTTCTGCAGCAGCTGATCAACCGGCAGCCAGCAACCGGCAGTAACAGCTAAGACTTACGACCGATCCGGTCAATCAGTTCATCAAGCGACACCACATCAACAGACTTTGATAACGGCCAGCCCTTTTGTGCAGGAATCACAACGTAGGTATGGTCAGGCTTAATGTCATCAATAGCATTGTAGTTGCCCTTTGTAAGACCGGGAGATAAAGTTGCCTTTGATTCTATAGCAAAAACTTTATTCCCGTGTTTCATAACAATATCAATTTCTGCCCCTGCGCTGGTACGGTAAAAAAAATACTTTGCGGAGGGAAAATGTCCTGTCAGGTTACAAAGTATAATTTGTTCCCATACCGTACCAAAAACAGGGTTCCCCGTGAGTTGCTGAA
>SLOJ01000079.1 GCA_007132585.1 Bacteroidales bacterium
CCTATTCCGAACAAAGACAACCCAGGATTCTTGTTTTGGTGCCCACACGTGAACTTGTTTTACAGGTGGTGGAAGAAGCCCGCAAACTTACTGCTTACATGAATGTGCGCATCGACGGGGTTTATGGCGGAACCAATATCAACACCCAAAGTGAACGGATCTACCAGGGTGTAGATCTGCTGGTAGCCACACCGGGCCGGTTGTTCGATCTGGCAATGAGAGGAACACTCCGGCTGAAATCCATACAAAAACTGGTGATCGACGAAGTAGATGAGATGCTCAGCCTGGGATTCAGACATCAGCTCATAAGCATTCTGGAGCTGCTGCCCGAAAAACGCCAGAACCTGATGTTCTCCGCAACCCTTGCCGATGAAGTGGAAAGTATCATCATCGATTTTTTCAACGAGCCGGAATGGATCGATATCCATTACCGGGGCACTCCCCTTACCCGGATCAGCCAGAAATTGTATTTGTTGCCCAATTTCGCCACCAAATACAATATGCTTGATCTTTTGCTTGAGGAAGATGAAGTATTTGAGAAAGTACTGGTATTTGCCCCCGGCAAAAAGGTAGCTGATAAACTTTTCAATAAACTTACCCACAAGTACCCCGGACAGCTTGGTGTGATCCACTCCAACAAAAGCCAGAATCAACGCATCAATACCCTGGAAGATTTCAGGGAAGGTAATATCCGTATCCTGCTATCTACCGACCTGGTAGCACGTGGGGTTGATATATTTGAAGTGAGCCATGTGATCAACTTCGGGTTGCCCGAAATTCCCGGGGCTTATATTCACCGCATTGGCCGCACGGGGCGTGTGGATAAGAAAGGAATTGCCATATCACTTGTTGGCTACAACGAAAAGGAAAAACTGGAAGCCATACAGCAGTACATACAGCAGGAAATTCCACTGGAACCGTTACCTGAAGAGCTGGTAATCAGCGATACCACCGATGATGACCCTGATGAAAAATCCAAAGGCGATAAAGCTTATCTGAAGCCGGTTAAATTGTATCAGGGCGGCGGAGCGTTCCAAGAAAAGAAAAAGAAAAATCTGAAAGTGAATATGGGCGGGCCGGGGAGAAAGAAAAGGCTGGCAATGAAAAAAGGAAAAAAGAAGAAATAGAAGACCGAAGACGGAAGTTCGAACATAGCCGAAGGTGAGATCAATAAAACTAATATCGAGGCCCGAATGCCAAAAAGGAATAAAAACAAAACAGTTAATAAATGTATTTCGGATACTTTTTATAATATTCTCTGCGCCAATTCACCGGTAAGTTTGAAAATATCTACTTCAATAACTTTCATTGAGTATTTCAGATTGATGATCTGATTTTCAACCTGCAAGGCTGTTAACTGTGTTTGCCGGAAGTCAAAACCGCTTATGGCACCTGTTTCGAGTTGCTGTCTTGATATTTCAAGGGATTTTTCTGCAGATTCCAGACTTTGTTGCAACAATCGGTATTGCTGCATGTAATTTTCATAAGAATTAAGCAATCGGGCGATTTCCGACTCCAGCAGAGCACGGGTGTCATCCAGCGCAATTCCGGCACTCTCCTGCTGAAGCACTGCATTGCGAATACGTGTATTTTGTCTTCCTCCGTCGTAAAGATTGAACCGTACACGAACGCCAAAATCACCCCCGTAATTTCTTGAAGACTCCACAAAGCCCAGCTCACTGGTCTGGCGGTTATAAGTATAGGCACCAAAAACACTTATTTGCGGATACCTGTTTCCACGTTCTGCTCTGATATTTGCTTCGGTAAGCATTTCTTCAATCCGGGCTCTTTCTATGTCGTAATTGTTTGCCAAAGCCTTATCCAGAAGAAAATTCATATTCTCTATCCCATTCAAATGTATATCCGTTTCTGCAATATTGATTTCCTGCATCGGCTCCTTGCCGGAGATACGGTTGATACGGATCTTCAGATCACGAATAAGCATTTCCTGATTGGAAACCAGACTACTATCTGAATTAAAATCGATTAGAGCCTGATGGTACCTGAGTGCATTGCCCGTACCCACTTTACGTTTACGATCTTCCAGATCAAGCCGGAAAGCTGATATCTCAAGTGATTGCCTGAATTTTTCAAGCAATTGCTGTTCTCTTATAAGCTGAAAGTAAGCAAACGCAATATCAGCGATGGTTTGTTCAACCCAGTATTTTGTTTCGGTTTCACCCAGTTGAGCCAGATAATTTAACCTGTCGCGCCGGGCAAACATGCTGAAGCCGTCAAATACTGTCCAGTCCATTTCAACAAAAGCATTGAGAGATGTATTTACAGCATTGCTCCCGCTGCGCGAGTCGCCGGTGAAAAAATTGGTTTCTGTATTCAGTATCTGCCATGATCGTTGTGCTCCTGCATTTACAGAGGGCAGCATACCAGCATTTCCGGCGGTATTCTCATTCTCCGCCATTTGCTGCTGATTCCGCATGATTTGCAGTTGATAGTTTTGTTCCAGGGTGATGCGGACCAGTTCTTCAAGACTGTAATATTGCTGAGCATTTGTGTGAATTGGCATCAGTAATAATCCAAACACAAACCAAAAGCTAGCGATCTTCTTTTTCTTCTTCAACATATATTTTCTTTTTTGCAGAAATAAAAGTATAAAGCGCCGGAATAACAAACAAAGTAAGTACCAGTGAGAATAGCAAACCACCAATAATCGCCAGCCCCATAGGTACCCTTGAGTTGGATGCTCCGCTCAGTGAAATTGCCAGAGGCAATGCTCCGAGAGCTGTAGCCAGACTTGTCATTATGATCGGGCGAACCCTTTCGGCTGCCGCATTTAACACTGCCTGCATCCTGTCTTGCCCTTCCAGCCGTTTCTGGTTGGCAAACTCAACGATCAGGATGCCATTTTTGGTAACGATCCCCACCAGCACAATCATTCCAATCTGACTGAATATATTGATTGTCTGGCCAAATATCCACAAGGTAAGTAATGCCCCGGCGAGAGCCAGTGGAACTGTAAACATTATGATGAGCGGATCACGGAAACTCTCAAACTGACCTGAAAGGGTGAGATAAATGAGAACAAGTGCAAAAATAAAAATGAGCATGAGATTGCCGGCACTTTCGGCAAAATCGGCTGAAGCGCCGGTAAGCGCAGTGAAGAAGGTTTCATCCAGAACATTGGCCGCAATTTCATTCATGGCATCGATTCCGTCACCCAGAGTATACCCCTCAGCTGTTGAAGCCGAAACTGTAGCCGATGAATATCTGTTAAATCGTAACAATTGCGGTGGCAGACTTTCCTGCCTGAAACTGACAAAACTTTCCAGGGCTACCATTTCACCTGATTCGGTTCG
>SLOJ01000062.1 GCA_007132585.1 Bacteroidales bacterium
ACATGGGCCACCATCTGGTATCCCATTTCACTTAAGCCCTGTTCAAGGCCTACATAATTTTCAAAAGTAGCATTACCTAAATTTTTCATAGCATTATTTTTGAGTTTATAGATTAAGAATTTTCATAAAACGCATGGTAAACGCTTATGAAATGTTTTTGTTTAACGTTATTGCTGTTTTTGATAAACAAAATTTAGAATATTTATATTTCCCGATAAAATCAAGATATTAATGATGCACATTTTATTATTTTTAGATTTACATTTGTAAAAGTCTTAATAACAATTACCACATAAATGTATTCCATCATTGATATAGAAACAACCGGAGGCAACCCATACCGCGATAAAATCACGGAAATTGCTATAATTGTTCATGATGGTAAGAAAGTGGTACAAGAGTTTAAGACCCTGATCAATCCGGAGCGAAGAATACCACCTTTTATTACCAAAATGACAGGTATTTCAGATGAGATGGTGATAAAAGCACCTAAGTTTTACGAAGTGGCAAAGAACATAGTTGACATCACGGAAGGAACTGTTTTCGTGGCACACAATGCAAGCTTTGATTATAATTTTGTAAAATCAGAGTTTAAAAATCTAGGGTATTATTACCAGCGCGAATGCCTTTGTACAGTGAAGCTCAGCCGTAAACTCATCCCCGGAAAAAAATCCTATAGTTTGGGCCGGTTATGCCGTGAACTGGATATTCGCATAGCAGACCGCCACCGTGCCGGAGGGGATGCTTTGGCAACAGTAAAACTTTTTGAACTTTTGCTGAAACAAAAAACCAACGGACTTTTTCTTGAAACCCTCGGTACAGGATTTAATAATACTCCTGTTAACCCGGCCATTACCCGTCAGGTCATTGAAGCACTTCCGTCAAAAACCGGGGTTTATTATTTCCTGGATGAAAAAGGGAAGATCATTTATATTGGTAAAAGCAAAAATATCCGCCAGCGCGTGCTTTCGCATCTAAGCAGAGTAACAAGTAAGAAAGCTTTGGAAATGGTGGAAATGATATCGAAAATAAGCCATGAAGTTACCGGCAGTGAGTTACTGGCATTACTTAAAGAATCGGAAGAAATAAAGGCTCATCAGCCGGTTTTCAACCGTCTGCAAAGAAAGAGCCTGTACAATTATGGACTTTACAGTTACACTGATAAAAAAGGTTACCTGTGTTTGAAGATTGATAAAAACACTAACGGTACTTTGCCACACACAAGTTTTGCAAATATTGAAAAAGGTAAGGATTTCTTATTTCGTCTTACTGATAAATTCAATTTGTGTCAGAACCTTACAGGCTTATATTCCACCAATGGTGCATGTTTCCACTATGCCGTAAAACAATGCCGTGGTGCCTGCATAGGAAAAGAACCACCTGAAGAATACAATAAAAGAGCACAGGAAGCACTTAACCATGCAGGTTTCGTGAAACAAAACCTGATTGTGATGGAACCAGGCAGAGCACCATCAGAATCAGCCTTTATTATTATAGAGAACGGTACCTATATGGGTTACGGTTATGTTGATAAAACAGAATCTGTTACTTCAGTTGATGATTTTAAAAATTTACTTATTCCGGCGGAAGATAACAGAGATGCAAGACAAATCATCAATGGTTTTCTCAGAAACAAAAGAACAGGAAAAAGGATAAATTTCTAATTTTCAAAATCAACATATCATGCAGGAGAAATGTGTAGGAATTACCATAAAAGGTCGGGTTCAGGGAGTAGGTTTTCGATACCAGACACAAAATGCCGCAAAAAAATTTGGCATTAAAGGATTTGTAAAGAATATGCCCGACGGATCGGTTTATGTTGAGGCTTGCGGGCAGAACAAAAATATTGAACTATTTCTTGACTGGTGCAAAAAAGGACCTTTACTGGCAAATGTTTCAGAAGTAAATTCCAATGAAATCTCTTTCGAAAATCATGATGATTTCAATATCCGTTACTGATCAGATCTTTACTGAAAATACTATGAGATTAATAAACTGACGTAATAAAAGCAGGAAAGGGATCATACATTTCCTGATTTTTAAAATAATTCTCAGGAAAAGGAAAATCACCGCCATAAATTCCGGGCTCCTGCCCTTTCGCTCCGGCTGATTTTGCCGGTGATCCATTGTTTAACTTAAAAACACTCCCACCCAAAACATCTGTACTTGGCCAGTATGCAAAACCAGGATCGACACCAACAAGGTTACCTGATCCTGTATTATTTTCACCTGTACATTTATTCATACCTTCGAAACGTTTAGGTTGGCTGTAGCATTCATCGTTCGCCAGTTTGTCACTCACCGTTACATTTCCACGGAAATGACAACCCGAAACATTTTCAAGTACATAGGCATCTCTTGAGAAAATATTGTTATACACTTCTGCACCGGAGACATTTTTCAATCTGCCCGTAATAACATTATTATAAATGTAAACTTCACTGTTCTCAAAACCTTTGATTGTGTTTATTATATTGTTATGAAAGTGGAATAACTCAAACCCGCCATGTCGACGTGAAGTTTCTGTTCCACCATTTACCCAGCCCCGGATAATATTATTCCTGAAAGTCCAGTTTCGGGCAGCAGAGGGGATTTCTATAAACCATACCCAGTTACGTTCAATTGTAATATTTTCAATTCTTACTCTTGGATTGGGAATGGATACAATATTGGGTTTATTACCTGAAAAATAAGGAAACTCAAAACCAATGATACTGCTTCCGGACGAAACGGTTTTCAGGTAAGGATTATGAGTTAGCAATACGCGGGTAAGCTTAACTGAGTTTTGGGGTACTTCATCATTCATAGA
Source organism: Bacteroidales bacterium (assembly GCA_007132585.1). Classification (GTDB taxonomy): domain Bacteria; phylum Bacteroidota; class Bacteroidia; order Bacteroidales; family UBA7960; genus SKVR01. The sequence continues at coordinate 2,810 of SLOJ01000062.1, forward strand.
TCCTTCCGCAATCAATGTCAAAGGTTTTTCCAGCAACACGTTACCGTAATTCATTTTCGAGCCTTTAACATATATTGTATCATATGCCTCAGCATGCTCAACGGCTGATTGTACACTTGAATAATGCGAACCATCACTATGTTGATTACAAACTATCCAGATATTGGAAAAACCCGATGTAACCAAAAAGAAAAATAAACAAACGAAAATAAGTACATATTTATTCATACACTATTTTAAAATCTTACTTATAAAATATTTTTTTTGTTTACCAACCTTGAAGGGTATTTTTTACAACTAGCTAAAGATGAGAAAAAACCAAAATAGTCTACAAAAAAAAACAATTCATCTAAATTTATAATCAATAATTCAGTTTAACAATTGGTGTTTTTCCTAATTTATTTTGCAATTATTACTTACAAAAATCCTACGTAAAACCCCAAATGGTATATGGTATATTAAGAATTTTAAAGATTTGCATGAATCGATTTTCTTTA
>SLOJ01000148.1 GCA_007132585.1 Bacteroidales bacterium
GGTCTGTTACCCGCATAGCTCAATGATATACCGTACATTTTGCGGGCATATCGCCGGTACAATATCTCCTGGTATTGTCTTTTTCCCTGTCGGCAGCCCTCAATAATTCTCTCCTCACTATATAACTCAGTAGCCATTAAAATGTATTACTCAAACACAACTGTAAAAGCATTATTCATACGCGCTGCTATCTGGTTGAAAATATTACGGTTGTGATTGTTACTGATCCGTAAAATATTCTGCCCGTTTTCCACAGAAATATCTGCATTCATAAATACTCCAGGGTTGATCAGGGCGAAAAGCGAGCCGGTATTCAGTTGTACCATAGCAGTTGAAGGTTGATCTTTCCTGAGTGTAATTTCCTGGTTTGCTGCGCCACCCGTTGATCGGATGGTTATGATATCGTCAAATCTAAATTCAAACCGGATAGATACCGGACCTCTTCCGGGCCTATTGAATGTACCTTCCATCACGAGAGGAATTTCATCCTGACCATTTCCCAAATGAAGTGAAACATCAATGCGCTTGTAAATACCTTGGGGTATATCAAAATCAACAGTTGCCTGCGTACCTTCTTCATGGAGTTTGGCCACCACCGGAGCCGGAAAATCGGACATAAAATACACATCCTGGCCCTGTACTCTTTTACCGTCAAATTCAATGGCTGCTATTACAAGTGTTCCTTCCTCAATGGAAAAACTTATCGGTCCTGGCTGGCCTGTTGATTCATATCCGTTTTTAAAAACTTCATCATTTTCAATGTCGCTATGCGGGGTCATCCCAAAATGAAAATATACTTTTGAGGGAAGTGTCAGTTCATCTTTACTGCAGGATGTAACCAATAAGAGCATCGCTGTAATAAATAAATAAGGGTATCTGAATCTTTTCATCAGAAAAAAATTTATGTCTTACATCATAGACGGACTTTGCTTTTCAAAGGTTGGAAAAGATTGCTGTTTTTTTTTCACAATATACAAAAATATATCTGACAATAACCTTGACAATGGCTGCTAAATCATTTAAATTTGCTAAATATGTTTAACATAAAAAAGCACAAGTATGAAACACACATTGCCCGCTCTACCGTATTCTATGAATGCGTTGGAGCCAGTTATCAGCGAAAAAACCATCAGTTTTCATTATGGAAAGCATCATCAAACCTATGTGAATAAACTCAATGAACTGGTGGCAGGAACAGAGTTTGAGGATGCCAGCCTTGAGGATATCATCAAAAAGGCTGAAGGAGGAATTTTTAATAACGGAGCCCAGGTGTGGAACCATACATTTTACTGGAACTGCCTCTCGCCCGAAGGCAAGGATGAACCTGGCGGTGCACTCTTATCAGCTATAAATAATAAGTTTGGTTCTTTCGAAAAATTCAAGGAAGAATTTGCCGGTGCTGCAGCAACACAATTTGGCTCAGGCTGGGCATGGCTGGTAAAAGGGGTTGGAGGCGGACTGGAGATCATCAAAACTGCCAATGCTGAAAACCCAATGCGCGACGGCCACACCCCACTGCTTACCTGCGATGTATGGGAGCACGCCTACTACCTCGACTACCAGAACCGACGACCCGATTATGTGAAAGAATTCTGGAAGATTGTAGACTGGGAAAAGGTGGAAGCACGGTTTTGATTTAATCGAATATTATTCATTTAGTAAGGGTTTCGCTCCAGACGAAGCCCTTTTTTTATTCAAAAAATCAACTATATTTGTACAGAACAATAGTACAATGATTCACTACATTTTCATATCCACCCTTTACGGAAATAACGGCAAAGGATTATTCTCCTGCTGGATTTGCTGATACTTAGCACCCATTCTCTATTTTAACCGATAGCATTTTGGGCCGGCAATTTCTGTTTTCATTACCCGGAAACGGGCTTTTTCAAAAACTTTTCTTACTATGGACACGCAAATTAAGGGTTTGGTATATGATATCCGCAGTTTTTCCGTCAATGACGGTCCGGGCATCCGTAAAACCTTGTTTTTAAAGGGTTGCCCGCTGCGTTGCTCATGGTGCCATAATCCCGAAAGCTTTGAGTTTAAACCCCGGAAATGGTTGAAAGATGAAAAAACCGGTTCTTATTCACTCAGCAAGATGCAGGTCATCGGTAAATATTATACTCCCGATGAAATACTTCAGGAAGTTGTTGCAGATTTACCATTCTTTGAACAGTCAGGTGGGGGTATTACGCTATCTGGTGGTGAACCGCTTTCACAGACCGAGTTTGCATACCAGATTTTACTAAGATCACAACAACATGGCATTCACACCTGTGTGGATACATCGGGATTTGCACCCTGGCAGGATATTGAAAAAGTGGCAGCAGTAACGGATCTTTTTTTATACGACCTGAAGCTGGCAGAAACGGATCAACACAAAATTCATACAGGAAGAGACAACCATATCATCATTGAAAATCTCATGAGGTTAAGATTTCTCAGTTGCGATCTGCACATCAGAGTTCCTTTGGTAGAAGGCATTACTGACACTACCGATAATCTGGATAAATTGAAAAGAATCATTGAAAAACTTCCAAATCTAAAAAGAATCGATCTGCTGCCTTACCATACCATTGCCAGAATGAAATACCGCAGGTTAAACCTGCCTTACGATCTGAATGAAATGCCTGAATACCCATTGGAAAAAGCTGAAAAAATCCTTCAAAGTTTTGGCTCAGCTGCCGAAATGGTTACGCTGGGAGGCTAGATTGCAAAGAAACACTTTTATCAACAAGAAGTATGAATCCGAGAATAAAAAACCTAAGAGAAAAAAGCCTTCAGGCACGTCCTTCGCTTTCAGCAGAAAGGGCTTTGCTGATAACTGAGTTTTATCGTGACCGGCTGGATGTATCATATGCCATTCCTGTTCAACGGGCAAAATCATTTGAATACATTCTCAAAAACAAAAGCCTTTACATAGACAAAGATGAACTGATAGTGGGCGAGCGCGGCCCGCAACCAAAAGCTACACCCACCTATCCCGAGATTTGTCTTCACTCGCTTGATGACCTGGAGATCATTCATTCGCGACAGAAAGTTTCCTTTTTCGTTGATCAGGAAACCCTTGATGCTTACCGTAATACCATCATTCCATTCTGGAAGGGCAAAACCCAGCGCGACAGGCTTTTTGATAACATGAGTAATGAATGGAAACAGGCTTACAAAGCGGGGATTTTCACCGAATTTCAGGAGCAGCGCGCGCCAGGACATACCGTAGCAGGGAAAAAAGTATTTCAAACAGGCATGCGGGATTACATCAGCCATATTGAGAAAGTAGAAAAAGAACTACTGCGGCAA
>SLOJ01000240.1 GCA_007132585.1 Bacteroidales bacterium
ATAGTATCATTTTTTAGATGGAAACAAGGAACAAAATTAGGAAAATTTATCATACTGGTAATCCATTGCCTTGCAACAGCTGAAAATAAGAAAGTAAGAAATCGGGAAAGTGGGAAAGCGCTAAAAAGGGGGAGTAATAGTTGTTAAAGCTTTTGTCAGATTTAATGCGAAAGCATACACCAATTTTCCCTGCCTACTGACAGGCAAACTATTGGTTTATAGTACAGTACAGCAAAAATTATTCAAGCGGATTTACAATACTTCCAATAAAAAGCAGGGTGTTAGTGGTACGTTCGCGTATGGCAAAAATGAAAGGTTTATTTATATTAAAACCGGGAGGCAAACTTGTAACCTCGAAACCAATGGTAGTAACAGCAGCCGCTTCAGTACCTTTTTCATCCACCTTAATAAAGGTATTTTGTTTCACAAAACTGATAAAGATTTCCCAATCGGTTATACCCGAAAAGTCTGCCAGAAAACCATCAAAAGCATCGATCATTCCCATGGCCTGAAGCTGTTCATTAAGAACCTTTTCATAGCTAAACTCAAATTTTGGAAGATTTATATTGATCTCAGATTCTTGTGTTTTCGTATCAAGACCGACGACAATTTCCTGCCAGGTTTCTGGCGTAAATTCAGCGTAAAACTGTCTTAAAGTTGCATTCGGAACAATAACCACCATTGAGAAATTTTTACGCCCGTATGGAAGTTCAATAGCTCTGTAACTGCTTCCCTCATGAACTTTGGTATTTATTTTACCTGCCATTGTTGGCACACTTAATTGCCCGCCCTCATCAGTGAAAAACGGTCTGTTTTCAGTGTCAGATTCCTTAAACTGGTAGGTCCAGTCGCCTTTGAAGTATAATGCATTCATAAGGAACATGACCGCATAAGGTGATATTTCATCAATAACCTTAGGTATTCTTCCCATAGTGTTGTCGCTGGCCCATTGGTTTATCACATCAACCGCTGAAGGCAGGTCAAAATCCAGTCCTTCAACATGGGCATTAAAATCATTTGCCAAAACATCAGAAAAAGACTTTTTCATCGGGAATTCAAGACGATAGAAAAGTGCATTTGCCAGGGTGATAGCAACTTTAGGATCAACGGTAAGCAACTGACTTACAAGGCTTTTGTATGCTTCATTTATCTCTTCAATGGTCATATCGGCAGGATAACCCAGCATTTCTCTCATTTGCTCATAGGTTTCATTTGCACTGCCGTTAAGGGCCATAGATAAAGCTACACTCGCACTAAGAGGTGAAAGCATCATGTTACTATTTTCTTCTATAGCGGTGCGGGTAAAAAGTTCTATTCCAAACTGATTGCTACTGCTTATAACTTCGCCTGAGCGAACAGTTAGTTCAATAGGTTTTGGGGTTAATTCAGGCTCAACCTGATCCTCTTTACAACCTGATATTCCACTGACCATAAAAAGTACCGACAAAAAAAATAACTTTCTCATGTTTTAGTATTTTTTTAATGAATTACAACTATATCATTACTGTCAAATCACATGAATTAATTTAACCACCGCTGAACTTCGTTTTATTAAGCGGTTGAAAATAAGTAAATGCTAATTTACTTATGATTATTGAATACTATATTAATTAATACGTAAAAAATAACAGAAATGCTGCGTAAAAATTAAAAAAAAGCCCTGCTATAAGCAAGGCCTTTCCAATTAAACCAATCAAATAACCAAAACTAAAACTAATGAAGATTAGAACCTAAAAGATGAATGAACTCTGCACGGGTTTTTTCGGTAAGAAAAGCACCGGTAAAATCGGATGTAGTAGTTACAGAGTTTTGCTTTTGAATGCCTCGCATCATCATGCACATGTGATGTGCTTCAATAACAACAGCAACACCCAGGGGCTTAAGCGTATCCTGCAAACAATCCCTGATTTGGGTGGTAAGTCTTTCCTGTACCTGCAATCTGCGGGCAAATGCATCTACCACGCGAGGCAATTTGCTCAAGCCTACGATGTATCCGTTGGGAATATAGGCCACGTGCGCCTTGCCTATAAAAGGCAGCATATGATGCTCGCACATGGAATAAATTTCTATATCTTTTACGATTACCATCTGTCGATAATCTTCTTTAAACATGGCTGAACGGAGAATCTCAGCCGGATCAAGATCATAGCCATGGGTTAAAAATTGCAGGGCCTTGGCTACACGCTCAGGGGTCTTTTCAAGACCTTCACGGGTAGGGTCTTCTCCTATGAGTTCAAGCACGTTATAATAATGATGTGATAACGCCTTTATGGTCTTGGGGTTGAATTGATCAATTTTTTCATAGCCATCCATGGTATTCTCTATGGCCATTTCTCTGTTAATTTGTGAAGACATAATATTATATTTTAAGTACTCATTTTAACCGAAATATTCAACATAATTTTTTTCCGTTTCGTAAACCTTTACACAGTGTAAAACGGCGCCCAGATCACGAATAGGTTTTTCAATCTGCTCCCAGATGCCAATGGCAAGATTTTCTGTGGAAGACATCCGGTTTTCCATAAAATCAACTTCCAGGTTCATATTTTTATGATCAAGCTTTTCAACAACATTTTCATTCAGGATCTTGCTAAGATCTTTAAGATTGATCAGAAAGCCTGTCTTAGGGTCCACATCACCTTTCACCGTAACATAAAGAACATAATTGTGTCCATGCCAGTTGGGATTGGAACATTTTCCAAAAACCTGCAGGTTCTTTTCATCATCCCATTCCGGTCTGAAAAGCCGGTGCGCTGCATTAAATGTTTCCCTACGGGTAATAAAGATCATAGTTTGAAAGATAGATTAGCTATGTTTAAATCTTGTTTTTCACGACTTTACATATACAAAAGTAAAGATTTTTAAGATTACAATTTTACGATTACCATATCGAATGAATATTTAAGTAAATTTGCACACCTTCAAAGAATTCTTTGTTTAACTATTGCAATCACAAGCTTAAACAAAGTGAAAAAATAAAGGTTCATTGATTTGAAAATAAATTTTGAAATAAATCCAACCCTTTCCTGATTATTTCAAAATCAACATGTTACATATTCGGGGTGTAGCGCAGCCCGGTAGCGCGCGTCGTTCGGGACGACGAGGCCGGAGGTTCGAATCCTCTCACCCCGACCAAACAACAATAAAACCCAGCTGCAATAGCAGCTGTTGGACGAAATATAAAGAAAACAGGTGCTTGCACTATGTTTTCTTTTTATTTTGGACAAATGTGAGCGAAGCGAACAGGGGTTTATTGTTGTTTGAGGCCACCCTCATG
>SLOJ01000059.1 GCA_007132585.1 Bacteroidales bacterium
ATACTTTCCGGAGCTTACATCGCAACCGATATGGTTATGCAGGAGGATGAAAAAGCCATGGAATTTGCTAAAAATGTGCTGGGTTTTTCATGGAGAAGTAACCATGCCGACAACACAGGAAGAATTGAAGTAACAAACATTGCCGAGGAAGTATTTGTGCCTGAGATACATTACAATACCGGTTTCCATCCGGAAATATTCACCGTGGAGGCACCTGATGCGCTGGTGCCCGAAGGTATTAACAGCCAGCCATTATATCTTTACCCTTTAAACAAAACTACAGCAGCTGTCCTGTTTGACGGAGGATACCAGGTGTTTAGTTTTGGATTTCCATTTGAAAGCATTACTGACCCATATGTGCGCGATCAGTTTATGAAAGAAATATTACAGTTTTTTGAATCACAATAAAACAAAAGAAACCTATGACAAAAAGTAAGATTACAGTTTTTATGCCTCTTGGTGGGATAAATGACACTCAAACTACCTTGCAGGAGCTGGAAAACCAGGAAATGGTACATGAGATTTTCATTACAGGTAAGGAGCAACCTGAAGGTATTAATATTCCTGAAAAAGCGTGCTTTTCTGAAATCGAAAACCTGCAGAGCACGTTTGGGGTGAAAAAAATGTCGGAACTTTCGAAGACCCCGTTTACACTTATTTATACAAAACCCCTGCCCCTGAAGCTTGGCGCTTTTGCCCTTGAGCGTTTGGTACAGGTGGCAGAAAATACCGGGGCAGGAATGATTTATTCCGATCATTACCAGATGAAAGAAGGTGAATTGCAACCCCTGCCTGTCATCGATTACCAGATGGGTAGCCTGCGCGACGATTTCAACTTTGGCTCAATCATGCTGTATAATACGAAAGCACTGGGCAAAGCAGCATGGCAAATGACCGAAGAATACGAATTTGCCGGCCTTTATGAGTTACGGCTAAAAGTTTCACAGCAAAAGATGCTGTTCAGGATTCCTGAATTTCTCTACACTGAAATGGAAACCGATACCCGCAAATCGGGCGAAAAAATGTTTGATTATGTTGACCCCCGCAACCGGTCTGTGCAGATCGAGATGGAAAAAGTATGCACACAACACCTGAAGGATATTAGAGGCTGGTTAAAACCGGAATTTCCTGAAGTGAAATTTACCGAAGAGCAATTTCCTGTGGAAGCTTCGGTGATCATTCCTGTAAGAAACCGCATAAAGACCATTGAAGATGCGGTAAGAACAGTATTCAGTCAGAAAGCATCTTTCGACTTTAACCTGATTGTTGTAGACAATCATTCCACAGATGGCACTACCGAAAAGCTTCAGGAACTAGCCAAAGAAGATAACCGCCTTATCCATGTAATTCCTGAACGCAATGATCTGGGAATTGGTGGATGCTGGAATGAGGGTGTTTTTCATGAGAAGTGCGGAAAATTTGCCATTCAGCTCGACAGTGACGACCTGTATATAAATGACACTGTAATCCAGCATGTCATTGATGCTTTTTACGCACAAAATTGTGCCATGGTAGTGGGAAGTTACCAGATGGTGAACTTCAAACTGGAAGAAATACCGCCCGGACTTATAGATCACAAAGAGTGGACCCCCGAAAATGGCCGTAACAATGCTTTGCGCATCAACGGATTGGGTGCACCGCGTGCTTTTTACACCCCGGTTATCCGTTCCATCCGCGTGCCCAACGTCAGCTATGGTGAGGATTATGCATTGGGGCTTGCCATTTCGCGCCATTACCAGATAGGCCGAATCTATGAACCCCTTTACCTCTGCCGCCGCTGGGATGACAATACCGATGCTTCTCTGGATGTTAACAAAATGAATGCACACAACACCTATAAAGACAGGATACGAACGATTGAGTTGATGGCGAGGATCGAGATGAACAGGAGGTAGTTGATGTTTATGCTGGCTCATTCCCCCTTTGAAACCCGAAGGGTTCGACAAAGTCAACGGGGTTAGGGGGATGTGAAAAAAATAACTTTATCTTGGCCTGCGGATTTATTATTAGATAGCTTAAAGTTATGATTAAGAAATCTGCAATATAATTTAGTTTAATAAACGAACTTACCATTTTTATTTTAAAATGATAGATAAAACCATGAATTCTGCTACCAATTCTTTACAAAAGAAAGTTTTTGAGCTTCTGGATCAGCAGAACCGTGAATGGGAGCTGGCGGCAAGGAACTACAAAGGGTTGGAAAAGGTTGAGAAGCATTTTTTCGAATTTGACGGTGGTGTGAAAATCGGGGTGCAGTTCAATCCGGAGCGGATTTACTCCTCGGCTGCCAAGGTTGATGATAAATCCATCAGCGAGCGCAAATGTTTTCTATGTCATGCCCACCTGCCGGCAGAACAGATATGGGTGGAATTCAACGACAACTACCTGGTACTTGTAAACCCCTTTCCCATTTTTCCAAAACACCTGACCATCCCACACCGCCGGCATATAGACCAGTGCATTATGGAGCACTTTCCGGAAATGCTGAATCTGGCCAGGGAACTTGATGAGTTTGTGGTATTTTACAATGGGCCGCGCTGCGGAGCATCAGCTCCTGATCATTTTCACTTTCAGGCAGGCAACAAGGGATTTATGCCCGTTGAGCAGGAATTCTATCAGGTTTCCAAAACCCTGCTAAGAAATGAAAATGGCTGCAAGGCCCAAAGCACTGAAAATTACCTGCGCCACTGTATCATATTGGAGGGAAATGACAAAAGCATGCTATCGCAATGGTTTCAGGAAATTTTTGGACTCATGGAAAAACTCATGCAGCAGGAACCAGAACCCATGATGAATGTGCTTTGTCTTTGGGAAAATGAGGAATGGAAGATCTTTATCTTCCCTCGAAAGCTACATCGACCTTGGCAATTCTTTTCCGAAGATGAAAACAGGATATTGCTCAGTCCTGCATCTGTTGATATGGGTGGTGTGCTGATAACACCCCGCAGGGAAGATTTTGAAAAACTTTCAGCTTCCGATATCCTGGATATCTTTACACAGGTAACCTGGGAAAAAGACTTGTTTGAGAAATTGATAGAAGAATTTTCAAAAGACTGATACACTTAAAAACACAACATATAAGAACCAAAGAAAATGTCTATGCAGCCCAAAATACAGGTGGGAATTATGTTTGCCCCGAATATCAGCTTTCAGCTTCACGGCAGTTTTGTCAACCCGGATGATTCTTCCGTTTGGAAAGGAAACTTCAAGATAAAAAGTGATGATGATGGCCGGGTTACCCTTGACGGGAAAGATAAAAAAATC
>SLOJ01000211.1 GCA_007132585.1 Bacteroidales bacterium
AAAATCTTTCACTTCTTCAAAACCCAGGATATCTGCTATTTTATCAAATTCCCACCATATTTCATCGGCCAGAAACTGTTTTGCCTTTTCTTCTGATCCGGCATACTCTCTGATCTCGCTCCTTATCAAATCAGTAAAATCATTCGATTCAAAATACCTGATAGATTTCTTTTCTTTGCTGCCGGAAATATCAAACCCTTCAGATACCTCTTCCCTTGTGGTTTTACATTTGTTACTTTTAATAACAGGTACAGAATTTAAATAAATAAAAAAACTTGTTCCTTCTCCGGGTTTTGAATCCACCCTGATTTCGCCATTCATCATTTCGACAAATCGCTTTGATATTGCAAGCCCCAAACCTGTACCTTCCTGTTTGATAATTCGCCGGGGTGCTTTCTGATAAAAAGGATCAAAAATAAATGCCAGATCTTCTTCTTCAATACCAACTCCGGTATCTTTAACCGACATTATTAAATCAGCAAGTTTAGTTTTCTTATCAAACCTGTCAGTTTTTACATCAATTGAAATTGAACCCTTTTCAGTAAATTTTACTGCATTACCCACAAGATTAAACAATACCTGTCTTAATCTTACCTCATCCATACTTATAACAACAGGCACGCAGGCATCAATATTGGTGTATAGCTTAATCCCCTTGTTCTCAGCTTTCAGGGAAAAAATCTGGCGAACATCTTCAATAAGATTCCGGATATTGAGTGGTACAGGGGAAATTTCCATCTTGCCTGCTTCAACCCTGGAAAGATCAAGAATATCATTGATCAGGCTAATGAGAGCTTTACTGCTTTTTTCAATGCCTGAAAGGTGGTCTTTGAACCGGCTGTTTCCAACCTGAAACTCTTTCAGAATTTCAGTAAAGCCCATGATAGCATTTAGCGGGGTACGTATTTCATGGCTGATATTGGCCAGAAAAGTACTCTTTGCCCTGCTGGCTTCTTCAGCTTTTTCCTTGGCAATTTTGAGCATCATCTCAGTCTCCTTCGACTCAGAGATATCGCGCGACACAATTCCTAACAGGTATCCATGAGCCGATTTCACAGGGAATACTGAGCTTTGAATGGTTTTTCTTTTACCGGAAGTATCAATTATATCCGCTTCGTTAATATTTTTAACCCAGGGGCTTTCACCGGTTCGCAGTGAGTGTTGTATGTTTTCCTTGATGAATAAATTATTTATGCCAAGGGGACTGTCGGGTGCAACAACATTGGAAAGAAATGTCCATACTTTTTGACTGATAGCCGTTTTTCTGTCGATCCCGAAGATCAGCTCGCAGCCTTTATTCCATTCAATAATAGAGCCCTGGGGATTTACTATGATAATAGCATCTGTGGAATTTTGCACAACATTCTTAAACTTTTCTTCACTCTCTTCCTGGGCTTGCACCCTTTCTGTTATGTCAGAATAAACGATGGCCACTCCAAGTTCGGACAAAGGGATGGGGGCAGCGCTTACGTTGAGCCAGGTAACCTTTCCATCTTCTTTCACGATACCCATTTCCACATTTTCAACCACTCTGTTTTCTTTTAATGCGATTACACTGGCAAATTCTTCAGGGGGCATGGAGGTAAGATCGGTACGAACAATTTTCCATTCCTTCCCGGCAAAATTACGTACCAGATGCTCTTCTTTTTTCAGCCCGAGAAGACTTTCCGATGCTTTGTTACAGTCAATAATATCGCCCGATTCATCAGTAACAGTAACTCCAACGGGTAAGAGTGAAAATATGGTTTTGAGCATCTGCTCGCTTTTCATTCTCTCTGATTCTGCATTCTTCTGAGCAGTAACATCTTCAATAATAATAGCTACATAATCTTCCTCGGGAATAAAGGAGTAAAAATTAACAATGGTATCAGTTTTTAATTGGAAATTCTCAATACTTTGATTTTCATTTTGCTTAACAGTTTCGAAAAGCATAGGCAAAATTTCGTTTGTTTTGCCCGAAAATACATCGCTGACCGGACAACCTTCCATATTCGCTGTTTCTAGGCCGGTCAACTTTTCAAATGCCGCATTGGCGCGAAAAAAGTGAAAGTCAGCAAGTTTGCCTTTTTTAAATATGGGTTTTAGCACCAGCAACCCATTGATCATATTTTTAAACAGCATTCGGTAACGCCTCTCGCTATCGCGCAAAAGATCGGCATCTCCTTTTGTGGATTCTTTTTGCCTCACATCTTTTTCTTGCTGCTTGTTGGTTCTGTGGTTCATCCAAAAAAAATGTATAATACAACCCAACTCGTTTGGTTCTATAAATGTAGGCTTTTTTCTTAAATCGTACAGACAAAACCTGCGGCAATACAAATGAAAACCGGAAAATTCAGGCGCAAATCTTACTGTAAAAGAACTGTTGCCACTTACAATTTTATTGTAATTTTGCCCATATTTATGATGCCTTGATTGTTAGTATTTTAAAATCTCAAAAAAACTTTATATGGATCAAAATAAAAAGGACGCATTGTTCAGTGAGTTTGCGCCGGTTTCAACAAAGGAGTGGGAGGAAAAAATTCTTGAGGACCTTAAAGGCGCAGACTATGAGAAGAAACTGGTATGGAATACCGTGGAAGGGCTTAAGATCAGGCCATATTATCGCGCCGAAGACCTGGAGAATCTATCTCATATTAAGGCTTTGCCGGCTCAGTACCCCTTTGTAAGAGGGAAAAAGGTAAAAGATAATAACTGGATCATTCGCCAGGATTTTGAAGAGAAAAACCCCGCAGAAGCCAATTCCAGAGCACTGAATGCAATAAAAAAAGGTGCCGATGCAGTGGGTTTCAATGCCCGTGAAATCCACGATGAAGAACAACTGAAACAATTGCTGGAAGGTTTTGATGCCACACAAACACCTGTAAATTTTATCCATTCCAAAAACTACCTGACACTTTACCGCCATTTTGTGAGCCTTCTTAACAAGTCAGCCCATAAGGCTGTGGATGCCAATGGCTCTCTGAACTTTGATCCCCTGGGGTATTTTCTCCTTTACGGGAAATTTTACAAAACTGCCGATGATAACTACAATGAAGCCATTGAATTACTTAATGCGGCCCGCCAGGCAACTCCTGAGTTTCGTATCATCAATATAAACGGTCAGCATTCTCATAATGCGGGAGCCAATATTGTGCAGGAGCTGGCTTTTGCTCTGGCACAGGGCAATGAGTATCTTGCTGCTCTTACAGAAAGGGGAGTTTCAATTGATGATCTTGCACCCCGTATCCAATTTACCATTGCGGTGGGTTCCAA
>SLOJ01000241.1 GCA_007132585.1 Bacteroidales bacterium
CGGCAGGATAATTGTATTTCTGAATGTACTTCGCATCAAATGGTAAACGCAGTTATTTATGAATTATTTGATCATTCCTGTAATGCAGCCAGTTTATTTCCCAGGGATTTACCATACTCAATGGCCTGTTCAAATTCATTTTCGTGGGGAGTAAATTTTATAAATACTCCTTCGCCCTGCACATCCAGCTTAAGGTTGGACAGGTTTGAGTTGATGAGCTTCGGGGCTTCGCCACTCCAGCCATAAGAACCGAAAGAACCGGCAATCTTACCCCTGTCGCGGATAGGGCTTATAACCGCAAACATCCGGTAAATGGGCAGTAAAATATTTTGATTGATGGTAGGACAACCTACCACGATGCCTTTACTTTTTGCTATACGCTCATCAATATCGCCCAGGGCCATGGTTTCAATATCAGCTACCTCGACTTCAAAATCGCCGGTGCTCTTTATACCTTCTGCAATTTTTTCTGCCAGCATTCCGGTGTTATGATAGGCAGAAACGTAGGGGATGAATACATGGGTTTTTTCTGGCTTTTGCAGTGCTTCGCGGGCATACTCTTCTGATTTATCCACCCACTTTTTCCATTGAGTAAGCAGCAGCGGACCGTGCCCGGTAAGAATACCGTTGATCTCAAGCGGACGTATCTTTTCAATGGCCTTGAGCATAAACTTGCTGAAAGGCTTTAAGATCACATCAAAATAATACTTAAAAGCATCATCAAAATCGCCAACCTGGTCATCATACATCTTATGATCACAATAATGACATCCGAATGAATCGCAGGTGAATAAGTATTTATCTTCTTCAAGATAGGTATACATGGTATCGGGCCAGTGGAGGTTGGCGGCAGAGATGAACCGGAGTGTTTTGTTGCCAAGGTCGAGAGTTTCACCATCTTTCACAATAATATGTTCAAAAGGTTTGCCCATAAAATCTTTCAGGTAGTTGATGGCCAAACGGCTTCCCACAACTTTTGCTTTGGGTGCTATTTCGAGCAGACGTTCCAGGTTTCCACTGTGATCGGGCTCGGTATGATTCATTATAATGTATTCTATCTCTGCCGGATCGGTTACCTGTTTGATCTTTTCCAGGTATGTATCCCAGAATTTTGCCTTGCTGGTTTCAACAATGGTCTTTTTCTCGGCATTGATGAAATAACTGTTATAGGTGGTGCCATAAACAGTTTCCATCACCACATCGAAAGTAACAATGTCATAATCCAGGATGCCTATCCACTTTACATCCTCGTTGATATCCAATACCTGTGTATCGGGTACTTTAGCATCTCTCATTATTAATCTGATTTTATTTTTTAATTTTTTTTACTCAAAATCCAGCGTGATCTGCTTTGTGTCAAGATCATCGCGGTTGTCTGTATCCTTCATCACTGAAGATCTGGTTTCTGCTTCACCACTCTTGCCGTTAGCATCACCATTGTTGTTTTCCGGTTCGGGCTCGCTCTGTGGAATCACATCGGGGATTTCCGGTTCAAGCCATTCTATTGATTTCACTTCACCGGATGTTATTCTCTTTCCTTTGGCTTTAAATCCTTTAACCCCGATAAACTCATGCACATCAATCACTTCTTCAGTCTTTTGCTTTCTCCCTTTAGGCACCAGATTCACTTTCAGCCTGGGGTATGTAGCCAAAGATATCGAAATTAACTTGTTTTCAGGATGCTCACCAATATAACTCTGAAACTTATCAGAAAGTTCAGGATGGAAGCGTTTAATATAATGCTGTCCGGATTCGGCATCAAAGTAAACTGCAGTAATGATCCGCTCCGGATTAAACTTTTCTATAAGAACCGGTGCATTTTCAAAATGGAGCGACATCTCATAGCCGGTTGTACGGTAATTTCCTGACGGAAACATGGAAATGATCTTATCATCTCCCTTAAAAGCTCCGATATATTTACCGCGTTTGTCCACATTGAGCCGCAGCACATTTTCATCGAACCAAAGGTTCAAGGCACTGAGGGTAGATACACCCTGATCCTTGAGCACGATCTTGCGCACCTGGTGTTTGGTAAGCTGGTTTCCGGCGGCACCCCTTCCTTTTATGGCCAGTTCGCTGAAGTTCAGATCGAAAACAGGCTTTTTCAGTTTGGGTTTATGACGTAAATATACGGTAACCACCTCTGCTTCGCCATTGGGATTGGCGGTAAAATATAATACCCTGGTACCTTTGGTACCTTTTGTAAGGGAGTACTCTTTATCGCGGGTTACTCCTTTTACAAAAAACCGCTTCATGTAAGTAGCGCCGCGCGGACCATCCTGGTATATCATATTGTAAATGGTTCGGTCATCATTCTTCTCAAATACATCAATATGAATGATATCTTTGCCTACGAAAGATTTTTCCGAAACCTTTGTTACAACAAAAGTACCGTCGCTTCGGAATACAACTATATCATCAATATCGGAGCAATCGCATACAAACTCATCTTTTCTAAGGGCTGTACCTGCAAAACCTTCTTCGCGATTCACATAAAGCTTTACATTGGCAACAGCCACCCTTGTGGCTTCGATATTTTCAAAAGAACGAACTTCGGTTTTGCGGTCACGTCCTTTGCCGTATTTTTCTTTTATGCCCTTGAAATACTTGATGGCAAAATTGATCAGGTTGGCCAGATTTTTATTAACCTGTTCGAGTTTTTTCTCCAGTGAGCGTATGATTTCATCGGCCTTGAGGGCATCGTATTTCGATATTCTTTTGATCTTTATTTCGGTGAGATGAATAATGTCATCACGGGTTATTTCGCGATAAAATTGTTTTTTGAAAGGCTCCAGACCTTTGTCAATGGTTTCAAGGACAGCTTTCCATGTTTCACACTCTTCAATATCGCGGTAAATACGGTTCTCGATAAATATTTTTTCCAGGCTGGAATACAACAGCTGTTCAAGCAGTTCGTGTTTTTCTATTTCAAGTTCCTTTTTCAGCAGGTCAACGGTATGATCAGCTGAGATGGCCAGTATTTCACTTACCCCCAGGAAACGAGGCTTACTTCCTTCAATTACACAGCAGTTGGGCGATATGCTTACCTCGCAATCAGTAAAAGCATACAGGGCATCAATAGCCTGATCGGGAGAGATACTTGGGCCAAGATGTACCACGATCTCTACATGCTGCGCCGTATTGTCTTCAATTTTCCTGATCTTGATCTTCCCTTTTTCATTGGCAGTAACAATACTGTCGATCAGACTTACTGTAGTTGTGGAAACAGGAATTTCGGTAA
>SLOJ01000009.1 GCA_007132585.1 Bacteroidales bacterium
ACATATGCTGATACTTTTACCTTCAGGAATATTATTTTTTTATATATTCTCTTCTGTTATATAATTTTACGACACTGGTAACAGACCTGTTTTTTTAAGAAAAACAAATTGTATATTCCTGGTATTCAACACTTAGTACTGCTATATAAAGCTGACAACTCTTAACCTGTGAAAGGTTTTTAAATCAATTTCATATTTTTATTTTTAGTGCCATAAAGTTTTCAACACTGTGTGAAATTTCTACAAACACAAACTGTCGGGTAACAATATTTCGCTTCAAATTAGTCAAATGCATAAACCCAGTGAAATCAAAATATTATATTTAACCAACAACCAGAAATACAATAAACTTTAATAAGCCACGAAATCATTATATTTACAAATCATTTTTTTAATGCAAAACTTTATTTTGTAAATATGAATTACACCCAGGCCATTGAAGAACTCGAAACCATCGTGCAGGAAATCGAAGATGCAGAGATCAGCGTAGATGAACTATCGGAAAAGGTGAAAAGGGCATCGGAGCTTATCCGGTTTTGCCGTAAAACACTAAACTCCACCGAAACTGAAGTTCAGAATATTCTGAAAGACTTGAAAGATGCCGAAAAGGGCACAAAGGAAAAAACAGGCCAATAAAACTAATCCGGGTTTTTTTGTTCTGCTGTTCTTTTTTTTCCTTTTATCTTCCTGACAACCCATCGTGTAAAAAAGCCCAGTCCGGCGAGCAATCCAACAAGCCCCATATATGACCACACATACAAAGGGGTTCCTGTCTCTTCAACAATTCGTCCCTGGGTTTCACGATACACATCAGGCATAACAGGCAAATCATTATCGCCTTTCTCAAAAGAAACAGCATAACGGGCCACTGCTTCCCAGACTTTAAACTCGCGATCATTCTCGTAGATAATTGTTTCTTCCAGTTCAATGGGATTTCCATCTTTATCTTTCAGAACCAGGGCAAGTTTTGGTAAAATATCACCTATCATGGGCAAAAAAGAAGTCAGGTAATAATCGGAAACCAGATGATACAGCCCTGGATCATCTCTTTTCAGCGGCTTGTAACCCTCCTCATGTTGTACACCATCACCGGTAAATAAATTCACTTCCTGCACCGAACGATAGGCGGGTACCGGTATATCGGCAAAGGGAATAGTGAGCCAGGCAATTTTTCCCGGGTCGTAGGTATATTGTAACCCTGAAAACTGGAGGAAATATGTATCACCCATAAGCTTCGATAATAAACCGGCCACTTCCAGCAGATTGTAAACTTCCCCGGCCGTCAGATAAGCCGATACCATAGGATAGCCCGGCTTTTTATCGGGTCCTGAACCCAGACCGGCAACAGTAACCAGGTCAATAAAAGAAACCTGGCCCTGCGACCACGGCATGGTACCGGGTATGATATCACCACGAATTACTCCATTGGCCTGAATGGCAAAGTCAACTTCTTCACCGGTAACCTTCTGAGCTTCAATTCGCATAGCATCCACTATAAAATTTCCCACGGTGGTTTCCTCAAGCGGCCGGGGTTTTATCAGAGAAAAATCGGAATGCAATAATGGGGCATAAACATCAGTAAAAAGACTATCGCCGAACTGAATCACAAAATCATTGAGGCGCGAAGTAAAATAGACTACCTTTTCCCTGATCTCAGGATCTTCTGCCACATCACTGTTTATGGGTATCTGAAAGGGGGTATTGTTATCCTTGTTTAACAACCTGATGGTTTTTGATGCTTTGTCAAACTCTATTTCCAGCATTCCGATACTTTGCAGGTAATAACTGCTATGCAGCAAAATGGTGTTATTGATAATTTCAGGCTCCATGGTCTGATAATGATCGTGCCCCCCTAGCAGAATATCAATATTATTTATCTTTTCTGCCAGTTCGCGATCTTCACCGATACCCGAATGAGATAGTGCAATTACCACATCGGCACCCAGTTCGCGGAGTTTGTCTACCTGCTGTTGAGCAATTTCAAAAGGATCTTTTATTATGACAGGTTCAGCATAAGGTGCCACTGAGTATGCTTCGTTGCCCAGCAATCCGAAAATTCCCAGTTTTAAACCATTTTCAAGCTCCATTATTTTATGGGAAAGAAACTCCACGTCAAGCATAGAATGATCATCCGGGATATTCAGATTAGAAATGATCAAAGGAAGATCTCCATGTGCATCAGGGTAACCGGCCCTATGCAGATATTCAGCAAGTGCATCAGGGCCATAGTCAAATTCATGATTCCCAATAGTAGAAGCATCATAACCAATATCTTTCATCAGGTTTATTTCAGGGGAATACCCTTCCAGTATCAGCCATGCATATGGGGAGCCACCGATAAAATCACCTGAAGACAATAACAATACCGGTTCATCGGTCTTTTCTGTCCGTATCTGATTTACCAAACCTGCCAGTCGGGCAAAGCCACCCAGAGTTGGGTTGGCTTCCTCCGGATGATAATCTACCGCCGGCAATGGTGTCAATACACTGTGTTCATCGCTTGTGTGCAAAATAGTAAACCGCTGATTCTGTGCTGATACATTCATAAAGCTAAGCATTAAAAACAAAACTGAACAGGTTATTATTCCGGTGATCTTTTTCATATGAGGTAGTTTGTTTGTTAAAAAATGGTTGGCTGAATTTTATCATATCAAAGTAAAGTATTTTTTCTGAAACATTTCTTAAATCAATCTTAAGCTTTTAATCAACATGTAAAATAAATGAACAAATGACGAGTTTAAAGTTTTACATAAAATATATCAGGAAACAATTTATCAATATGCTCAGAATTTATATTATTACCATAGTTGCCTTTTTTTTTATAAGTAACCCTCTGTCAGCTCAGCTTGTAAATATTGAAAAAAGCCGTAAAGAAGCCAAACCCGGTTTCCAAGGACACATTGATCTCAACCTGATGCTTACACAAAACACCCGGCAAATTTTTGAAACAGGCACTTCGGCGCATGTCCAGTATCACAAAGAACGCCACACAGTTTTGCTTCTCAATAACATAAGCTTTATGAGAGTTGAGGGCGACAATCTGATCAACAATGGATTTCAGCATTTACGTTACAATTATACGCTCGGTAAAGGAATTACCACCGCTGAGATTTTTACCCAGCATCAATACAACTCCATACGCTTACTTCAAAGAAGATTTCTGTTGGGTGGAGGACCGCGCTTCAAAATTCTGGAAAATGATAATCTGGGTATTTACGTTGCACCATTGGTGATGTTGGAACATGAGCTTCTTAATGATGAAGATGAATCCCGAACCGATAAATTCAAAGGAGATTTGTATCTTTCAGGTACTTTTGCCCTGAATGAAAGAATTAATTTTTCGCATACTACCTATTACCAGCCTGATTTTGCAAGGTTCAATGAATTTCGTATTGCCAGTGAAACCGGGCTTGAAATGAAGTTCAATGATAGCTTCTCTTTTCTTGTAACGTATAACCTGGCTTACGATTCGCATCCGCCACAAGATATTCCAAAGCTTTTTTATACCCTCAGAAACGGTATAAAATACAGTTTTTAATGGTTGAGAAGTTCAGCTGTTGATTAGTTACTACGTTATGGTTTTCAAGTAATTCCTGCGGTGATGTTTTTTCTTTAATTTTGCAGTATAAATTTTACACTTAAAGTTTATGCTGGAAATCAAACCGCGTAAGATCATACGAAATATTTCTTTTTTATATTGGGTAAATCTTTTAGGGCTGGTAACATTTATAGTGATTACATCTTTTTATGTAAGCAATGTAGGTGAGGTAATAATTTCTGACCCCCATCATGGCTATATCCTTAAAACAGTGCTTATTTTCCTTTTGATTGTTATTGCTCCTGTAAGTTATCTGGTACCTCAAAACAAAATAAAAAAGATAGCTAAGGATCAAAAACTTGTAATAAAACTGGCAGCTTACCAGTCGGCCATTCTCATCAGATTTATTTTTATGAGTATGGCAGGTATATTGGTCGCTATGGGGTTTATGCTTACCGCTAATACCAATATTATTTTTCTTCAGGCGGTGGTAATTTTATTCTTTCTGATTTACAAACCCAGTCCTTTTAAGATCGCTTCGGACCTTGAACTGGAAGAGAAAGAGCGCAAACAGATCATGCCCGAATAAATTAATCAAACTTTTTCGGGCTAATTTGTTTTACTATTGATACACTTTTTTAAATCATATCATTACAATGAGTATAAAAGAAAAAGAACAAGAGATTATTGAAGAGTTTTCCCTTTTTGATGACTGGATGGATAAATACAATTACATTATTGATATGGGAAAATCAATTGATAAAATTGATGAACAATACAAGAAGAATCAGTATCTGATCTCCGGCTGCCAGTCGCAGGTTTGGGTGCATGCCGAATACAAGGATGGCAAAGTTTATTTCAAAGCCGACAGCGATGCATTAATAACCGCAGGTATTGTAGGGCTGCTTATGCGGGTAATGTCGGGACAAACACCTGAAGAGATTGTAAACGCCGATCTGAGCTTTATTGATGAGATAGGATTGAAAGAACATCTTTCTCAAACGCGAAGCAACGGACTGGTAAATATGATCAAGCAAATGAAGTTGTATGCACTTGCTTTCCAGGCCAAACACAAAAATTAAAAATAATATCATGGAAGATTCAACCAACTATATGGACCTCGAGATGCGAATTGTTGATGCACTCAAAACCGTTTACGACCCCGAAATCCCTTTAAACATCTATGACCTGGGGCTTATTTACGAAATTGATGTGAAGGATGATAACTCGGTCTTGATCACAATGACCCTTACCAATCCCAACTGTCCGGTTGCTGATACTATGCCCAACGAAGTTAAAGAAGCCGTTGAGTTTGTGGAAGGCATTAAAAAGGTGGATATAAAAATGGTTTTTGAACCTGAGTGGAACAAAGACATGATGAGCGAGGCCGCCATGCTGGAACTGGGGCTGCTCTGATAAGCTTCTGAAAATCAGAAATTCTTAAGGGCTGACAAACTGCCCCACAAACAATGGAGTATTGAACTGATTCTCCTTTAGAATAAAAATGAAAGGGCGGTCGGCAATAAATTCCCTGGGTTCTTCAATACCTGGCATCACAGCAGTGGCTGTAACAATAATAGCTGTTGCCGCTGCTGCTTCCGAACCTTTCTCATCAATTTCAAAAAAGACCTTTTGAAGTATAGCGCTGATAAACAGATCGCGCTGCCCACCAATACCTGAAAAGTCAGCTCTCTCATCAAAAGCTTTTTCCATTCCCATTTCCTTGAGATGATCGGAGAGAGAAAACTGCGATTCCAGTTTAAACCTGGGAATTTCCATGTAAACGTCATGCGGACTGATGTTATCAATCATTTCCTTATATTGATCTTCATCGGGAATATATGTTGATATATCTGTGACCGTTTTTTCATCGGGAAGAATGATCATAAGCGACAAATTCGGACTGGTGTAGGGTAATTGAATTACTTTACGGTCATCAAGTTTCAGGTAGGGTATTCTGCTTTCGCGCTGGGTCATGAATTCAGTTGTTTCTATCTGGCCGCTGATGGCATGGAATTCTTTCTGAACATTGTTCTCTTCTTCAAAGGGATGGCGCCATTCTGATTTAATGTAAATGGCGTTGGCAAGAACCATGCGTGTCAATGGATCGAGGGTACCTTCAGGTATAAGATCTTTGATCCTTTCGCGGGTCATTTCCATGGCCCAACGGTTGATTCTTTGCTCAGCCCGGCGGGTATCTTCAATAAAGTTCATTTGCTCGAAAGCACCACCATGATAGGTTTCTACATCGTGTTTGTATGAATCCAGAACCGGATAACTTTGTTCCACAAATACCCTGTTAGCAAGATTAAAATCTACCAAAGTATCTGCCTCAAGCTTACCGAAACTTGAAAAATACTGAAAATAATTGGTGTGAAAAAGTGTTGCATCTTTATTGAAGCCGGTAAGCCGGGCCATTTCATCTCTGGTATCAGTCATTGCACCACTGTAAATAACGGCAAGAGCCATATTTAATGAAACAGGCGAAAAAGAAATATTCTGCTGCTCATGGTTTTTGCTTAGTTCTTTAAATAGCCGGAAAGAAAAGCCGGTTAGATCATTTGTCATGGCATGGGTATCATAGGGTTTGGGTCTATCAGAAACCAATTCTTCAATAGTATCGGGTGAAGGGGTAAATGTTTCAATATTTTCCTGTACATCTTCCGTTATTTGTTCCACATCCTCTACGGTATCAACCGGAGCAGGTTCAAGTGTTTTGCAGCTTTCAAAAGGTATAATTAATGCTGTGAAAAACAACAATAAAACAATTCTTTGATACATCATAATGTTGGTTTTTGCCATAAAGTTACAGAAATAATAAAGAAGGTGATGCCTGTTTTTTGGTAATGCTGTTTTTTTGTTTGTAAAAAGGTTGTATTTTTGAGCCGTTAACAATAAACCTAATAATCATTCCATAAAACTTAATTAAACATGAACTTTCCTGACGATCTGAAGTATAGCAAAGACCATGAATGGATCAAAGTAGATGGCGATACTGCTATTATTGGTATTACTGATTTTGCTCAAAATGAGCTCGGAGACATAGTATACATTGAAGTGAATACAGTTGGTGAAACCCTTGAGCAGGAAGAAACTTTCGGTACCATTGAGGCTGTTAAAACTGTTTCTGATCTTTTTATGCCTGTATCGGGCGAAGTTATTGAATTCAATGAAGAACTGGAGGGAAGCCCCGATATCGTAAACCAGGACCCCTATGGTAAAGGCTGGATTGCAAAAGTAAAAATGAGCGATCCTTCTGAAGTTGATGCACTGCTCGATGTAGAGAAGTACAAGGAACTGGTAAATTAATCATGCTTTGGCAATTAAATAAAACAGCAAAGCATCTAATCTAATGAAATTCAGGTATTTGCTCCCGGCAATCTTATGGTCAGTTATAATCTTTTTTATTATAGCAATACGCGGTAGCAGAATACCTGATTCTGCCTTGTTTTATATTCCACATTTCGATAAACTTTTGCACGCAGGCATTTTTTTCGTTCTTTCCATTTTATTATTATGGGGATTAATTAAACAGAAAAAAAATAAAAAAGCAATTCCTTATATTATTACGCTTCTATTTTGCGTTATATATGGTGGAGTAACAGAGATCATTCAGCATTTTTTTGTTGACGGACGAAGTGGAGAGATTGCAGATTTTGCAGCAAATACTATCGGATCTTTAATTGGAGTTGCCGGTTTTTACTACATGAAGAATAATCATTATCTGCAAAGATTTTTTTCTTTATAATTTGCTGCAAGGCTTATTTTAAAAATTTGTATATTAGCAGCCTGAAATAATAAAAATCACACAGACCATATCAGTAAAAACAAGAATAAATTTTATGGAAACAAAAAAAACACCAAAAGCTGACCTTGAAAGCAAAAAGCGCATCTTTTTGCTGACCGGTCTTGTCATTGCGCTGGGTATTACATTGGTAGCTTTTGAATGGAGAACATACGAAAGAAGTGTTGTAGATCTTGGCGTTCTGGAAGTTGACTTCGTAGAAGAGGAAGACATTCCGATCACCCGGCCAGAAACGCCACCTCCACCACCTCCACCGGAGCCTTCACAGGAACTTGTGATTGTTGACGATGATGTGGAAATCGAAGAAGAATTTATGATTGACACTGAGGCCACAGTTTTTACCGAAGTGCAGGAATTTACTCCCATCATTGTAGAAGAAGAGGAGGTTGAAGAAGAGCAGATCTTTACCATTGTTGAAGACCAGCCAGGTTTCCCCGGTGGCGATGCCGCTCTTATGCAGTACCTGCAAAGCAACCTCAGATACCCCACCATGGCCCGTGAAGCCGGAATCCAGGGTACAGTATTCGTTACCTTCGTTGTTGAGCGCGATGGAAGCATTACCGATGTAAGGATACTCAGAGGTGTTGGTGGTGGTCTTGATGAAGAAGCCGTAAGGGTTGTACAAAACATGCCCAACTGGACACCCGGTCGTCAGCGTGGACAAGCCGTAAGGGTGCAGTTTAACCTTCCCATACGTTTCGTTTTGAACTAGAAAAGCACTGAAAAATATTTTAAGCCGCGTTCATTGGATGCGGCTTTTTTTATTCCCTTAAAATCATTGTGGATTTTAACTGATCTTGCTCCATACAATCTTATGCCGAAAAAGCTTTTGAAGGTTTTTGTTCAGCACAAGATTTTCTGTCTGCATGAGCTCCGGATCTTTTTCAAGAATATCCAGTGCTTTTTGCCGGGCGTATTTCAGTATTTTCTCATCCTTACTCAGGTCAGCTATTTTCAGGTCGAGTATACCACTTTGCTGGGTGCCATGAATATCGCCGGGTCCGCGCAACTGCATATCAGTTTCGGCAATCACAAAGCCATCGTTGGTACTTACCATAGTCTGGATGCGCTTTTTGGCATCATTAGAGAGCTTTACACCAGTCATCAGAACGCACCACGACTGGTCGGCACCACGCCCTACCCTGCCCCGCAGCTGGTGCAGCTGAGATAAACCAAATCGCTCAGCACTTTCTATAACCATCACACTGGCATTGGGCACATTGATGCCCACCTCGATTACTGTTGTAGCTACCATGATCTGCGTTTCTCCCTTTACAAAGCGCTGCATTTCGTAATCTTTGTCCTGCGATTTCATTTTGCCATGTACAATACTCACAGCATAATCGGGCAACGGAAACGCCCGCACAATACTTTCATAACCATCCTGGAGATCCTTCAGATCAAGCTTCTCAGATTCCTTAATAAGTGGATAAACCACATAGATCTGCCGCCCCTGCCTGATCTGCTCGCGCATAAAGCCAAAAACCTTAAGCCGGTTAGAGTCGAACTGGTGAATGGTTTTGATGGGCTTTCTTCCCGGAGGCAGTTCATCAATCACCGACACTTCCAGATCGCCATAGAGGGTCATGGCCAGGGTACGGGGAATGGGGGTAGCCGTCATCACCAGAACATGGGGCGGAGTAATGTTTTTCTTCCACAACCTGGCACGCTGGGCAACTCCGAAACGATGCTGTTCGTCAATCACCACCATTCCCAGGTTGTTGAAGATGACTGTGTCTTCAATCAGGGCGTGTGTACCGATGAGAATATGCAGAGAACCATCCTGAAGCATTTCAGCAATCTCTTTCCTGGGTGCTCTTTTGGTTGAACCTGTGAGCAGGCGGACATTAATATTCAACCCCTCCAGCATATTGGTGATGGATTCGTAATGCTGATTGGCAAGCACTTCGGTTGGAGCCATCAGGCAGGCCTGGAATCCGTTGTCCATGGCAATGAGCATGGTCATAACGGCAACGATGGTTTTGCCGCTGCCCACATCGCCCTGCAGCAGTCGGTTCATCTGTTTTCCTCTCAGGGTGTCGTTGCGTATCTCTTTCACAACCCGTTTCTGGGCATTGGTAAGCTCAAAGGATAGCTTTTTATGATAAAAATTATTGAAATAGTCTCCTACAGTTTTAAAAATATGCCCCCGGACTTCTGATGAGCGCTGGTGCTTAAGTATCAGCATGTTCAGCTGGATATAGAATAATTCATCAAATTTCAGGCGTGCCCTGGCACGGGCCAGCGAATGGTTATCTTCCGGGAAATGCACATTGAAAAGTGCTTGTTTCAGATCCATAAGCCGCAACTCGCGCCTTACATAATCAGGTAAAGTCTCCTGTATATGTTTCTCAACCACCGGTAATAAAGTGCGCAGGAGCTTGCTGATTCCCTTGCTGTCGAGCCCTCTTGATTTAAGCTTTTCGCCTGAGCTGTAAACCGGCTGCATAACTGATTGCTGATGGATTGCGTCAGGAGTAACCGGCTCAATCTCGGGATGGGCAATATTAAACTTATTGCCAAACTTTCCCGGACGCCCGAAAACAATATATTCCTGGTTGGGAAGGAATTTCCCTTTCAGCCATTTAAAACCGTTAAACCAGATCAGCTCGAGCCTGGCACCTTGTTCGTCGGTAAGGATAGCTGTCATGCGGGTGGTTCGTTTTTGTCCGTGCAGTTGAATATCGCTGATGTAACCTTTGATCTGCACATAGGGCATATCTTCGGTTATATCACTGATGGTATAGAAGCGGCTTCTGTCAATATAGCGGAAGGGATAGCATTGCAAAAGATCTTCAAAACAGAAAATATTCATTTCCTTTTTCAGCAACTCGCCCCGCTGGGGGCCAACACCTTTTAAATATTCAATGGGAGTTTTGAGAATATCTGCCGACATGCCTTATATCAATGGGTTGATGGGTTAAAGTATAAAGGTAAAAAATGAAGTTGAAATAAAAAAAATATTACTGCAATAGGGGATCAATACAATTACTTTCACATAAAGAACCTGTTTTGTGAACTTTTCTGCATTATAATCATTTTAATAATGTTAGGCCATTCCAAACTAATTTTCCCTAATTTTGTGATCTGAAAAACAATAACTGATTGATGAATCTCAATGATATAAAGGCACCTGTTGACAATCATATCCAGGAGTTTGAGAAACGCTTTCGCCACTCCATGAAAAGCAAGGTGCCCTTGCTTGACAAAATTACCCGCTACATTATAAAGCGCAAGGGCAAGCAAATGCGCCCCCTTTTTGTATTTTTTACTGCCGGCCTGTGCGGTGAAATATCTGAACGGACCTACCGTGCTGCTTCTCTTATTGAGCTGTTGCACACCGCCACCCTTGTACATGATGATGTGGTTGATGATTCCAATGAAAGACGTGGCTTCTTCTCTTTAAATGCCCTGTGGAAAAACAAGATTTCCGTGCTGGTGGGCGATTACCTTCTTTCACGGGGATTACTGCTGGCCGTTGATAATGATGATTTTGATTTGCTGAAGATTGTTTCGCGCTCGGTGAAGCAAATGAGCGAAGGTGAATTGCTACAACTGGAAAAAGCACGAAACCTGGATATTAAAGAAGATATCTATTTTGAGATCATTCAGAAAAAAACCGCTTCACTTATTGCTTCCTGCTTTGAGTGCGGGGCAGCTTCGGCCGGTGCCGATAAAGAAACACAGGAAAAACTGCGCCTCATGGGAGAATATACCGGCATTGCCTTTCAGATAAAGGACGATCTGCTCGACTTCAGCAATGGAAGTGATACCGGTAAACCTTCGGGAGGCGATATCAAGGAACGGAAAATGACTCTGCCGCTGATCCATCTTCTTGATAATTCTTCTTACCTGGAAAAAAGAAAGATCATCAATATCGTGAAAAATCATAACCAGGATCCGGATAAAGTGGCCCTACTTATTGATAAAGTTAAAAAGAGCGGTGGTATCGATTATGCCCGCAGGAAAATGGAAAACAACCTGCAAAAAGCTTTTGAAATTCTGGATACTTTTCCCGATACAAGCTGGAGAAAATCACTGCACGATCTGGTACAGTTTACCATCGACAGGCAAAACTGATACCGGGTTCATAAACGACAAAGCATCCCGGCTGCAACGAAAATGGGTTTTAAATACTGAACTTATGGTAAAGATCTCCGACCGTTATCTCGCACTGGATGTGCTGCGTGGCATGACCATCGCCTTTATGATCCTCGTTAATACTCCCGGAAGCTGGCAATATGTTTATCCGCCTTTGCTTCATGCCAAATGGCATGGGTGCACTCCCACCGACCTGGTTTTTCCATTCTTTCTTTTCGTGGTTGGGGTATCCATGTACTTTTCTTTCTCGAAATATGATCATGGTTTAAACAGGCAGTCTTTGCTCAGGATTGCCCGCAGGGTAGTCCTGATTTTTGCCATTGGCCTGTTTTTGAATTCCTTCCCGCAATGGATGACCAATTATTCTGAACTGCGTATCATGGGTGTACTGCAACGTATTGCCCTGGCATACGGCTTTGCTGCGATTATTGCCCTGGCAGCCAATCGCAAATGGATCATGATACACAGTGCCTGGATCCTGCTGGCCTACTGGGGAATATTGTGGTTCTTTGGTGGCGATGATCCTTACAGCCTTACAGGAAATGCCGCACTCTCCTTCGACAGGGCCATACTCGGCGAGAGTCATCTCTGGAAAGGCTTTACGGAAAACGGTGTGCGGGTAGCTTTTGACCCCGAAGGATTGCTCAGTACGATCCCTGCTGTTGTTTCGGTATTGATCGGTTATCTTGCCGGCATGCTCATCAAACAACAATCCAATAAAATGCAGGCCATCAAACAGCTGGTCATTTACGGAGCCATATTTACTGCAACGGGTTATATCTGGGGGTTCGTATTTCCCATCAATAAACCCCTGTGGACCAGCTCGTATGTTTTGTATACAGCAGGTATGGCTGCTATACTCTTTGCTCTGCTGATCTTTGTCATTGATGTGAAGGGATACAAAAAATGGTCGAACTTCTTTATGGTATTCGGGGTAAATCCG
>SLOJ01000171.1 GCA_007132585.1 Bacteroidales bacterium
GACTATATTTTACTTGAACCGGTAAAGGAGCTGGTGAAAAAATATAAAAGCCGTTCACTGGCTGTAATTGAAAAATGTGGCCATGTGGTAAATATTGAAAGGGCAGAGCTGTTTAATGAACTGTCAATCAATTTTATACAACAAATTAATAAGCCGGTTCTTGTGTCAGGTAAATAATTTTTGTCTTTTTATTTCCTGTAAATTTCAATTTCTACAATAAACCCGTAAAAACCCTGTTGAAAATTATATAGCTTATCCTTTTTTTTGCACTTTATAATTTTCAAAACAATCAATTACCATGAAGAATTTCAGAGAATTATGGTTTTTCAGCCTGTTTTTATTGTTTACTGTATTGAACGTCGGGTTTTTAAACGCACAATCACAGCCTGAAGTATTAAATGAAGGCACCCTTCAGGAGCAATATGATTATTTACATCAACGCACGAATATTTATAATAATTTTCGTGCCATCAGGGAAGATATGTTTCAGAAAGTAAGACGAAATTCTCTGGATTCGCTCAATCAGGCTTATAATGAAATACAAAACCAGATTCAGTTAAAAGAACAGGCCATTGAAGAAAAAGAAGCTATGGCCATTGCCCTGGCAGAAACAGAAGTGGAGAGAGATCAGGCAATCCGCGACAGAGACAGCCTGTTTTTATTTGGTATTCCCCTGAGCAAGATCTTCTATAATATCCTTTTATGGAGTATTATAATTGTACTTGCTGTTTTGACAATTATTGTGTTTTTGATGTTTTTCCGGTCAAACCGCATTACCCGGGAAAAAACCAAAGATCTGAAAGAATTGCAGGATGAATTTGATGAATACCGCAAAAACTCACGTGAGCGATTCGAGCAACAGTCCATTGATCACTTCAACGAGTTAAAAAGACTAAAAGGGATCTGAGTTTTTGCCAAATGCAATAAAAACAAGGACTTATTACTACTATCTGTTACCAATCGGGCATCTCAACATCCTCTACAAGTAAAATCCTTTGATTTGCGGATGTTGTTTCAGGAGGCATAATATAAAGGTTACGGCTGGATCCTGCCAGGTTTCGTGCATTGTAAAATACTATCTGATTATCATTATTGGTAAAGCGCGGCGCAAGATCATTGGTGCCGGCTGGCTTGTGTTGCGAAAGATCGGTAATTTCTCCGTTTTCACGGGTATACTGGAATATGCGTGCATCCAGCTGCCGACCCTCACTTGACTGGAAACCCGACACATCGTATGTATACAATATTTGCTGTCCGTCAGACGAGAAGCCCGGGTTCTCCAGTGCTCCCTGCAAACCCGATACAATTTCTTCCATGCCCGAACCATTTATATTCATAAGTACAATTCGTGCATCGTAACGGTTAACACCCACGGTAAGAGCGACAATTTTGTCGTTATCGGGGCTCCAGTCCACTTCCCTGAAATGCCTTTCAGGGTTAATTGCCGTTATGATCAATAACCCTGAGCCATCTCTGTTGATGCGATAAAGGCGGTTATAAGAGGAGAAAACCAGCCTTTCTCCATCGGGTAACCATGAAAAACCTACACCTTTGTTATAATATCCACCGGTAGGAATATTTGTAAGCTTAATGATATTTTCACCATTAATATCCATGGTATACAATTGCGGATTTAAATCCCTGGTGGAAAGAAATCCTACATAATCATTTTGCGGATTCAACAACGGGCGCCAGCTATGGTAATTATTGTGTGTTATCTGGTTGTGCGACGAACCATTAATATCGGTTACAAAGATCTGTGAGATTCCGTCAACACGCTTTGCATACATAACCGGATTTTCCGGAAATGCCAGCGTGGAAAAATCATGTAAATTGCCGGTGACAGTTTCATTATTTGTTTGTGCTGTTACCCTCCATTGATAATCAGTACCAAAGTGAAGCCCTGTAACAACAGCAAATGTATCAGTCAGGTTTTCAAGCCGGCGGTAAGCCTGCTGAGAACCCGATTCAAAAACTTCGAGGGTGTAAGTAACGGATGGGGGGTAATACCCTAACTCCCAGCTAAAAACAGGGTTCAATAAAACTTCTTCCTGGTTTTGAGCAGGTACAATACTATCGGTAAATTCAAATGAATTGTCACCTGTTCGAAGCAGATAAATAATTACTGTGGTTGTTTCATCCGGAGAAACCAGAACTTCCTCACTTTCGTTAATAAAACCTGGATACGTAACACTTACGGTATATTCTCCCGGATCGAGTTCCCCCTTTTCAAAATAACCCATGAAATCTGTAGTAAGGGTAACATTGGAAGGGCTGATAATTACTTCTGCATCCACCACCGGGGTTTGATCCCGTTCATCTAAAATCCTGCCATTGATCATCCCTTTCTGCCTTGTACCCAGTTTATCCTCCGTACAATAGGTAAAGAAAAAAGTAATGAAGATCAATGTTATTATTCGAATGAGATTATTAGGTTTCACAGCTGATGAATTTGATATTCTTAAGTAATTCGTTTAAAAAATTATACGGCAAATTTTATCTTCTGTTACCGTTGTTTCCAAGGTAATACCTGAAACCCAGATCGATCGACCATATGCGGTCATTATACTTTCCGTAAACCATCCCGTCAATGTCGTCACTCAACAATTGCCGGTTGCTCACAGAAAGATGAATAGTACTGTTTCTGTTAAGTAACCATTCATAGCCCAGGGAAATATTCAGAAAAAACATTAGGTTGGTATCGAAACTGAGTTCACTTTCTATTCCGGTTCCCTGGGTATGATACAAAACCCCTCCTCCTACATCAGCAAACGGACTTCCTGTTGAATTAAGGTTATTGATCCTGTATCTCAGATCGAGACCGGTATATGCAAAGTTGGCATAAAACAGGTCTGTTGATTCTACCCTGCCCACACCCAGGTTCCATCCAAAAGACAACGGCCGGTTTTGGAAATACCCCACTGAGATTTCAAAACCTGGTAACAATACCGGGTACAAATAGTCGCCATCGTATAATGTAATAGAAGCATCTGTGCCCAGCGATAACCGGCTTCTATGCTCTCTTACACTGATGCGTTGCGTTCGCCCCGGTGTTCTGTCGGCAGGCGTTCTGACGGTTTGGTTTACCCTTGATTGACCTCTGTCAGTTGTTGTTTGTTCCGTGGTATCACCTATCGCTGAAATCCTTGCAATTCCTGTTACCGGAAAGGGTTCCTGATTTAGTTCGCGCTCTGTCACAATTCCTTCAGGAGAAAAAAA
>SLOJ01000067.1 GCA_007132585.1 Bacteroidales bacterium
ATAGTGAGGAGAGAATTATTGAGGGCTGCCGACAGGGAAAAAGACAATACCAGGAGATATTGTACCGGCGATATGCCCGCAAAATGTACGGTATATCATTGAGCTATGCGGGTAACAGACCTCTGGCCCAGGATATGTTGCAGGAAGCCTTTATCAAAATATTTAAAAATATAGGCAACTTTAAAAGCCAGGGTTCTTTTGAAGGATGGATCAGAAAAATTGTGGTAAATACAAGTATCGATATGCTCAGGCAAACAGGAAAGCAGCAGTTCATAGATGAAGAATATACTGATTTGCATATCTCTGCTGAAAATAACGCCTTACCCAACCTTCAGTTGAAGGATCTTCTGAAGTTTATTGCCAGGTTACCCGAAGGTTCCCGTATGGTTTTTAATCTTTTTGCAGTGGAAGGTTATACACACCGGGAAATTGCTCAGGAGCTTAATATATCGGAAGGAACATCAAAATCTCAGTTCAACAGAGCCCGGCATTTATTAAGAGACTGGATTGAAGAAACTCATAAATCATAATATCCATGAACCTCAACAAGTGGTATAAAAAAATTGTCGACTCCGGCAACGAAGCTCCTCCCGAAGCGGTTTGGGAGGGGGTTCAGGATCAGCTGGATGTCGATGCTGTATGGACACGGTTAGATGCCTCCCTCAGTAGCCATGCAAGGAAAAAGCGTATTGCAGCATTTGCCGTTGCTGCTACGCTTTTTCTTGCCGTGTCCACCCTGGGGTTATGGTATATTTTATTGCCCGGTAGTTTGCATGATCCAAAACAGTCTGCTCAACTTGAGCAGGAAAAAGGGGAAATTGCCGGAGATACAAGATCTGCAATAGTAGAGCAGGATGAAGTTACTGCTGATGATGCAGAAATTTTTTCTTTGCCAGCCTCTGTTGAAATAGATCTTCAGGCTGTGCAAGATGTTCATTTAGCTCAAATCAATAAGCAAGATGATTTTCAATCCGGTCAGTTTCGGGAAAAAGCTTTAGAAATACCTAGCCTGAAAATTGAACCATTATTAATGCTTCTGGCGGATGCGCAAATAAATGAAGATCAAATCAATGCGTTGGGTTATAGTCCATCATCTCTGGGTAATGGCGATATTACACCTTATGCAGGAGATGCTGTTAGGGCCGGGAACATACATTCAACAACTTATTTTGGCCTTATCGGTCAGCTTGCCAATACATGGATGCTAAATGATAAAACATTTTCAGGTTTAAAAAGTGATGAGCTGACATTTACTGATCCATCATTTGGCAGTAATATCGGTTTACAGATTGGTACTGGACTAAACTTACGGTTGGGCTTAAAAGCTGAATTTTTATGGGTGAACCGCAACCGACAAACATACAGAGAATATATAAACGGAAATTTTGTAACAAATGATATTATTCTGGATTATTATGCCCTTAAGCTGCTGGCTCGTTATAACGCAGGAAGTAATGCACGTCCGCATTTCATAGTGGCGGGTGCCTACACGGGATTCATGCAGCAAGCTACACAGGTAATTGATGGCGTTTCGAAACATGTACATAATGAGTATGAAAACATCGATTTTGGGTTAATTTTCGGGTATGAATATCCGGTTCCCCTGACCAGACATTTTACTTTTACACCGGGAATATCTGGTAAAATGGGTTTAAATAACATTTTCTCCGGCAATGAAAGTATACCCTTCTACTTGAACCGAACCCGAAACGCTTCAGTAAACTTATCATTTGCAATTACTTATTCTTTTTATTGATCCCATTCCAACCCTTTTCTTTTTTTCTGCGTCTTAGGGGTATAAACGTCACTAATTGTTTAACCAAAAACTTTGAATTATGATTAAGAAACTCAGTTTAATTTTATCTTTTGCTGCTATATTTATTTTCACAGCCTGTGAAAAAGATCCTTCATCCGGCGAAATGGATGGCAAAGGAACCCTGAAACTTTCCATAACCGACTCACCCATTGATACTGATGGGATAACGGGTGTGTACATTACTTTCATTGACGTAATGTATCATACTCAGGATAATGATGAATGGTATAGTTTTGAAGATTTTGAAGGTCCTCAAACCTACAATCTTCTTGACCTTACCCGTGGCGAAACAGATCTGCTTGGATTTTTTGAACTCGAAGCCGGAACGTATACCCAGTTAAGGTTTATGCTGGAAACACCTACCATGGGTGGTGGAAACCATTCTAATCCAGGCTGCTGGCTTGAGTTTGAAGATGGATCAGAAGTGCCGCTTTTTGTTCCCAGTGGCGCTCAGTCCGGTTATAAAGCAGTAGGTCAGTTTACAGTACCTGCCAATGGTACCGTATCGATTACTGCCGATTTTGATGTGCGTAAATCTGTTGTTAAGGCTGGCAATTCCGGTAAATATATCCTGAAGCCAACCATTCGTCTTGTTTTGGATGATCAGGCAGGTGCCATTGCCGGCGATGTTTTTAACATTGAGGAAGATCATCAGATCGTAATTTATGCTTATGAAGCGGGTACCTATACCGAAGATGAAGCTGCCGAACCTGAACCCGAAACACCGCGCTTCCCCAATGCTGTTGTAAGTGACCCGGTTGATGAAGACGGCCACTATTATCTGGCTTTCCTCGCACCTGTATCGTATGATCTTGTAATTGTGCTCAATCTTGATGGTGAATTCAGTCAGGTATTAGGATTAGTTGAAGATATAACTGTTGAACCCAACGAAGTTACCATTGCAGATATTGATCTTGAAGATTATTATCAGGAAGAAGATAATAATAATGGTGATGATGAATAATGACATAATGCTGTAAAACAATTAACTTTCTCAGAACCGGCTTTTGTTTGAAACAGGAGCCGGTTTTTTGGTTTCATGCAGTAAGTAAATATGCTTATTTTTTCTATCTTAGTAAGCTGATATCAGAAGGAAATTAATAGCTATCATCGAGTTATTTTTATAATTCTGAAAATCAGAAATTTAATTTTAACCGGATCATATTCCTTTAACATTAACAATACTGGAAACATGAAAAAAATATTTTCATCGACTTTAGTTATCACTTTTTTTGTACTGGCACTGGTATTAACATCCTGCGGACCTTCAGCCGAAGAACGCCGCCAACAGGAAATTGAAGACAGTCTTCAGCTTGAAAAAGATCGCCGTGATTTACTCGACAGAGCTGGAAAAGTTTTTGAAACCCCTGCCGACACTAATGATCAAATGG
>SLOJ01000197.1 GCA_007132585.1 Bacteroidales bacterium
GTTTCAATCTCTTTTACGAAGATCTCATTCCAGTCTGATCCGCCTTTTGAAATACTGTACGCCATATACTTACCGTCCTTTGAAACACTCAAACGGCTTAAGGAAATAATTCCTTCGTCTGACATTTCGTTGGGGTCAAGAAACACACGCGATTCCCCGTCAATGCCTTCACGTACATACAAAACACTCTGGTTTTGGGTTCCATCGTTCTTAAAATAGAAAAAGTAATCACCCTCACGCCATGGAGTTCCATACCTCTCGTAGTTCCACAACGATGTTAGTCTTTCATTTATATCCTGGCGAAAAGGAATATCTTCCAGATATCCGAAAGTAACTTTATTCTGAGCTTTTACCCAGTCTTTGGTTTCTTCTGAGTTGTCATCTTCCAGCCATCTGAAAGGATCAGCAACTTCCACACCGAAATAATTATCGGTTACATCGTCCATCCTTGTTTCAGGATAATTGATCGAACGGTCTTGCTTACATTGTACCATAATAACAGGTATTGCAAACAAAATGAATAAATAAGTGCTTTTTTTGTTCATAAGTCAAGGTTTGTTTTTTTGAATATTTGGTATTAATAAATGAGTGGGTAAATATATATTATTTTTGCTTTCATTATCTTTGCCTGCATAGTAAAATAGTCTAAAAAAGTTATAATATGTCACAACAGAAGATCAAAGAAAGCCTTGTATATAAGAAAGATCTGGTATTGAAATCAGCCAGCGATGACGAGTTAGAAGAACTTGAATATCTCTTTGCAAAAACCCAGTTCAATAAAGATGGAAAGGTAATAAATGAAAAGCAATATAACGCATCGGGACAACTGATGCAGGAATACATTTATAAATACAATGAATCAGGTTTTCTTGTTGAAGAGATTCTTCAGGAAGAGGATGGTATGATTGCAGTGCACAAAACATGGGAAGTTGATGATAAGGGAAAAATTTTAAGAGAATTTCATCATTATATGGATGAAACTTATGATACCCTTACTTTTTTCTATGACGATCAGGGAAAACCTATAAAAAAGGAAACCATTGACCCCGATGGCGATCTGGAAAGTATAGAACAATTAACCTGGGATGGCGATCATATTACTCAAGTGCTTATGCAGGATGCCGATGGAGACGTTTTATCAGAAAAAAAGACTCGCTATGATGACCAGGGCAATATAATTGAAGTTGAAGAGTATGATGGTTCTGTGGGTGAATCATCAAAAAAAGAAATAGAATACTATCCATCGGGCAACCAAAAACAGGTGCTTACTTATAATGATTCAGGACAGCTGGTTGAAAAGGTACAAATGAAAGAAGATGCCGAAAAAAGAATTGTACAGGTGGTAGAAGAAACCACGGCCCGCAAAAATACCATCAATTTTTCTTTTGACGGAAAGGGCAATATCATACACCAGGAGGAGTTTGACCGAAACGGTGAACTTGCCGGAAAGGTGAACCGCGTGTATGATGAAAACAACCGGTTGTTATCATCAAAGGTTTTTATCCGTGGTGATGGCAGGGGTTTATCAAGAAACTATACCCTTCGGCAGGAATATGTGTATTATTGACCTGCGTGATATGAATTTTGGTCTTACTGTAGTTGATGCTGAAGGGTCTATGGGGTCAAAAGTTAAAATCATTTTTACCATTATAAAACGGAAAAATGTTCCCAGGGTTATTAGTGCAATAAACCAGTATAACCCCCATGCTTTTTATACCATTGAAGAAATTAAAAGTTCAAAAGATGGTTATTTCGGTATACCTGTTCAACCCAAAGGAATAGGGATAAGAGAAAGGATTTTTAAAAGAAAATAATTCTACTAATTTGAAGAACCATAAATAAAAAAGCCCTGCAAGATTTTTGCAGGGCTTTTAAGCATGTATGAAAAGTTAATAATGGGTTCTTATCTCACTTCCCCACGAATTGTAGAGTAGTTAATATTCAGAGCATTTACAAGCCTGAGTTCCTGTTTCACATCGGTAACAATACCCATTTTGGTTTCTCTGTCAATTTTCATTGATGTGATCATCAGGGGTCTTTCGGCTTCAGGTCTTGCCTGTCTTTCAGCCTCAATAAAAGATGCAATTTCATTTATGTTTGCGAAAGCATCGTTGAGCTGAATACGGGGCTCAGTTCCAAAAATATTCGACTGGATAGGTGCGCCGATATAAATAAAGCTTACCAGCGATTTACGTTCCAGCTTCTGAATCTCTGTAGCAGAGGGAAGAGTGTTCTGAACAAACAAAGTTGTTTCGCGCATGGTTGTAGTAACCATGAAGAAGAACAGGAGCATAAAAATAATGTCGGGTAAAGATGCGGTATTGATCTTTTGCGACTTAGGTGCACTATCTTGTTTAAATCTACCTTTTATCATTATCTGCCTCCTATATCTTTAGGTTCTGCTTCTGAAATTGCCAGCGGAACGGCCCTTCGAATGGCTTCGATCAGATCGGGATCAGTGAGCTGATCAAACCTTACCCCAAATCTTTCCTGGGCAAGATCGTTCCGTATGTCATTAAAGGCTGCTGCCAGTTCATTTTGAACGGAAATGTACATTTCGTAGGATGTACCCCGGTCATTCTGTAGTGAAACAACACCTCTTGACCTTTCTATTTCACCCAGGTTTTCGATCTCATCCATGAATTTTGCAGGCATTCCGGGATCGTTAGTTGGGTTGGTAATGAAGTTTTTTGTTTCTTCACGTAGTGTATTGATATTACCGGGTTCACCACGCACCAGCAACCTGTCGTTCATATCAACAAGAACGACCATTACATTGCGTTCCCTTACCGGTGGAGGTTCGGGTGCACTAGGGTCGATGGGCGGGGGTAAAAGCCTTCGTAATCCTGTGTCAACGTCCATTGTAGTAGTTACAAGGAAAAAAACCAGGAGCAGGAAGGCAATATCAGCCATTGAACCGGCATTTATTTCGGGATTCATTCTAGCCATAGAGTGTTCTCCTAAGTTTTTATTTTATCTGATTAATTTATACACTTCGGTGAAAACTGCGGCCACGATTGCCAGGCCTATCAGCATAAAGGTTGTGTTAATACCTCCGCCAATGATTTTGGAAGCGCTTTCACCTACAGGTATTGCCACTTGGGTATATGCTTCACTGGTTGCAAATGCATATCCTATCAGAAAGATAACCAATAGAATTACCATACCAATGAGCGCACCTTTGGCTTTTTTGAAATTTACTACTAGCTGAAATATTGAGAAACCAACGGCAAACAATGCTGCCAGACCCAACAGGATATACCCAGCAATGAGACCGATGTTTATTAGTGCGTCATTCATAAGACTGGTTTTTTATTTGTTATACTTAATAAGGATATCCATAAAGCTTACAGTAGCATCTTCCATACCATTTACAATGGTATCAATTTTTGATACAATGTAGTTGTAAAAGATCTGAAGAATAACTGCTACGATAAGACCGAATACCGTTGTCAAAAGTGCCACTTTAATACCGTCTGCAACAATGGTGGGAGAGATATCTCCTGCACGTGCAATGGCGTCAAAAGCTGAGATCATACCGATTACCGTACCCATGAACCCAAGCATAGGAGCAATGGCGATAAACAGTGATATCCAGGTGAGATTCATTTCTAAACGACCCATCTGAACACTTCCATAAGAAACAACTGATTTCTCAACTACTTCCATGCCTTCCTTGTAACGGTCCAGTCCCTGAAAGAAGATACTGGCAACAGGGCCGCGGGTGTTTTTGCAAATTTCTTTGGCTGAATCAACACCACCACTCTTGAGGGCATCTTCTACCTGATTAAGTAGCTTTGCTGTATTGGTACTTGCAAGGTTCAAATAAATGATCCTTTCAATACACAATGCCAGGCCAATAATCAAGGTAAGAAGCACAATACCCATAAAACGGGCATCTCCTTCAATAAATCTTTCCTTCAATACGTAGTGGAAAGTTTGATCGGTTTCCTCTTCTTCAGCTTCATCGGCAAACATTGCGTCTACAGGAGACATTTCTTCTTCAACTTCTTCTGTTTCAGTTACTTCAGTTTCAGGCTCTTGTTCGTCCTGAGCTTGTACTTTGGCGTTGAATCCGAAAGTAAGCATCCCGGCCATGGTCAAAAAGACAAATAATTTTTTCATAATAGATTCTATTGGTTTTGTTTTGACTGTAATTAATTATTGCAAAGGTTTAATTTATATTTGATTGATTAATTTACTGAATCTTGCGGAGAGAGAGGGATTCGAACCCTCGATACCCTTGTGAGGTATACACACTTTCCAGGCGTGCGCCTTCGACCACTCGGCCATCTCTCCCTAATTTTGTGTGTTTTTATGTGTTCTCCTAAGTTTTTCAGGCTGCTAAAATACAAAAAAAATGAAATATAAAAACCAATATGAATATTTTTAAAAAAAGCTTTACAATAATATTAAGTTTTATACAATGATATTATCAGCGCTATTACACATCAGGTGCCCCAAGGAAACTTACCTGATACCAAATCATGTTAATAAAATAAACACCATATATACTCAATTATGCTGTAGTATTTTAATTTCCGGAATGTTTTAGCTTTGCCTTGCCAGGCAAATAAAAAATTTAAAATCAATGCATTACGCCCGGTAACATCAAAGATATTAACAAAAACAGGTTGATAACATTTTCCGTAAAATGTTCGTCATGCCTAAATCTTCTATAATTTTAAACGCTCAGCTACATAAAATTATTTCGTTCTTTTCAATGCAGGGCAACTTATTGTTTTACAGCAAAACGGCATATAAGCACAAAGTCTATAATAAGTTTGTCCTGGCTGAACAGTTACACTAATAACACTAATACGAATATGGAAAAAAGGACAACCGTTAAAAAATCTACTTCACGGGGGGTATCCGAAAAAAAGTCAAAAACAACCAGAAAAAAACAAACAAGCGCAAAGATCTTCGTAATTGATACTTCTGTTATTCTTTACAATCATGGGGCAATCCTTGATTTTGAAGACAATGATGTTGCGGTGCCCATAACTGTGCTCGAGGAGGTAGACCAGTTTAAAAAAGGAAATGACACCAAAAATTTTGAAGCCCGTGAATTTGCAAGGATCCTCGACAAACTTTCTATCGCTACACCGCTGCAGGAATGGGTGCCCCTTAGCAACCCCAAAGGTGGACGAATACGCGTGGTAATGAATAAACCCAACGGGCTGGATGCAACCCTTGTTTTTGGTGAAGATAAACCTGACCATCGTATACTGAATACGGCACTTTACCTGGCCCGTGAAAATCCTGACCGGAAAGTTGTGCTGGTATCAAAGGATATCAACCTCAGGCTGAAAGCAAAATCGCTCAATATTGCCGCTGAAGATTTTGAAACAGGCAAGGTAAAAAATGTTGATGAGTTATACTCAGGTAAGATGGAGATAACTAATGTGGACTCTCAGATCATTAATCAGATTTATGAGTCAGGGTTTTGCGAACCGGCCGATCTGGATTTAAAGGATCTAACGGCCAACCAGTATCTTATCATCAAAAACCACAGCAATTCGGTTCTGGCATTTTTTAATCCTGTTACAGGGCATATTGAACCTATAGATAAGCGAACTGTGCAAAAAATTACTCCGCGCAATGCTGAACAGGTATTTGCACTGCATGCAATACTCAATTCTGATGTTAAGTTGGTTACACTTCAGGGCATTGCAGGTACCGGTAAAACCCTGCTCGCATTGGCAGGTGCCCTGGATCAAAGGCGCGAATTTGAACAACTTTTCGTGGCAAGACCAATTATTCCGCTTTCCAACCGCGATATTGGGTTTTTGCCTGGTGATGTAGCATCAAAAGTAAGCCCATATATGGAGCCTCTTTATGATAACCTGAAATTCATTCATTCGCAATACCGCGAAAAGGATAAGGAATTCAAAAATATTACCGAGGCCCTGGAAAATGAACGTATTGTAGTTTCTCCGCTGGCTTACATAAGGGGGCGTAGTCTTTCCAATATCATTTTTATTATTGATGAGGCCCAAAACCTTACCCCGCATGA
Organism: Bacteroidales bacterium; assembly: GCA_007132585.1. Classification (GTDB taxonomy): domain Bacteria; phylum Bacteroidota; class Bacteroidia; order Bacteroidales; family UBA7960; genus SKVR01. Next base: position 6,017 of record SLOJ01000197.1, read on the forward strand.
GATCAAGACGATCATTACCCGTGCCGGTGAGAATACAAAAATGATATTTACAGGTGATATTTTCCAGATCGATACTCCCTATCTTGATGCACAGAGTAACGGGTTATCTTATCTCATTGACAGGGTTAAGGGCAATAAGTTGTATGCACATGTGAAGTTGGAAAAAGGAGAGCGATCAGAGCTGGCTAACCTGGCAAATAACCTGTAAAAGAGCTTTTTTTACTCTTCAAAGATCACTCTCAATACTGTAGTGCCCACCGCATGGAGTGTGTTGGGGTCAATGGCATCCATTTTGTCATTTACGGTATGCCAGTAAGGGAAAAATCCGTGCGGTGTATCGCGACGCTGATCAATAATATTGATTACGGGGATGTTTCGAATGGTATTTATATAATAATGATCATCCATAATATGTCCACCCTCATCATTTATAAAATAGTGTCCGAATCCTTCCTGTCTGGCTATTTGCCAGACCTTACGTACAATATGCGGGGCATAAAGCATTGAATAGCCTTCATGGCGGAAAGTGGCATTATGGGCACCCACCATATCCAGAAGAATACCAAAACGGGCGTTATAATCGGGGCGATGCGGTGTGCGCGACCAATGTTGGCTTCCCAGTGCCCATGTGTCGCGATCAATTCCCTGGCGTTGATCATGCTGACCATAATCTTCGGCATCAAAGAAAATGATATCTATGCCAATGTCAGGTTGATTTTTACTTAACAAACGGGCAATTTCAAGCAATACTCCTACACCGCTGGCTCCGTCGTTGGCACCATCAATGGGAGAAAAATGATTGGCAGGATCAGGATCATGGTCGGCCCAGGGGCGGGTATCCCAGTGAGCGCATAGCAGAATCCTGCGGTTGTTTTCGGGTTGAAAACTTCCGATGAAGTTGCGGATATTCAATACCGTACCATCCCAGGCTCTTACCCTGGCGTGTTGCACATACACAGTGTCGGCAAACCGTTCCAGTGAATTTTGCAGCCAGTCGCCGCAAGCTTCATGCTCTGCGGTATTAGGAACCCTGGGCCCGAAAGCAACCTGTTTTTCAACAAAGTGATAAGCCGAATCGGTATTGAATGCAGGCATGGGAACCCTGGTTTCTCCAGATTCCGACGTTGAAGAACGGGATGTGGTATCGCCGGCATTTCCCGATCTATTGCTGCCACATGAGATCATAAAAACAAGAAAAATGGCAGGGAAAATTATATAAGAAAATAATTTGAGATTCATTTTGCAAAATTGATTTGATTATATGGATGCAAACCTAACTAATTTTTCGCATATTTTGTTCTATATATAATAAGGTGTAAACAGGTAGTTTTATTTTTTAATAATCGTGAAATAATCTATTTTTGAAAGCTAAAAAATATGTACCGGCAAAATTTGGTTGGAATCATGGTAAACAAAAGCACTGCACAAAGCCTTCCGGAAAAATATAAGAAAAGCAGAGAAAAGATATTGTTTTACGAAAAGATATTTTCCAGTTTAAATGCCATTGTATTTATATTTGATTTGAATAATTACAAGATGCTTTGGGTAAATAATTCATTTAAAAAAATCCTGGGATATAAAAAATCTATGCGAAGTATTCCTGAGGAAGAAATGCTGGACGTTTACCATCCTGATGACCGGGATGTTTTGCGTGAGATGCGCAATTTTTTCAGACAGAATAAATCGGCAAGCTTTACTGCATTGTTCAAGTTCAGGGACGTAAACAACAATTATTTATGGCTGTGTACCGTAGCAAATATTTTTCGCCGAACCAATGATGAATCGGTTTTTGAAGTTGTGGGTGTGTCCATTGACTTTACCAGTCAGTTTACTTACAGCAAAAACATCAGGATGCTATCGCGTGAAAAACTCAGAGAAATGAACCAGGATGTAATTGCGAAAATAACACCACGCGAGCGTGAAATTCTACAATATTTTGCAGCAGGATGCAAAACCCGTGAAATCGCTGAAAAATTCAATCTGAGTTTTCATACCGTAAATAACCACCGCAAAAATCTCCTCAAAAAACTGGAGATCAAAAATCTTGCTGCACTGGTCAATTTTGCTGTTGAGAACGGGCTCGACTGATCAGTTATTACCTTCGTATTTAACTTTCAGTGCATCCAGTGACTTCTTAAGATCCGACATCATTTCGCGCAACAAAATATTTTTGTTGTTGATGTAGCTTTTGTTGATACGGATAATAGAATTGATGGTTTCAATGATTTCAACCAAACCGCTTTTTTCCAGTAATTCTGATTTATCGCGGGCCACATTTTCCATATAGGAAATCGCCTTGTTTGAGTTATCCTTGCGTAACATGGTACTCAACTTTACCAGGATTTCAATATTGATATCGCTTTCCGATGTCTGTGCATTTCTTTCAGACACAAATGCAGGTGCTGTATGCTTGTTGCTTTTGGGTTCGGGCAGATAAGATTTAATGATGCTGTAGAGTTGTTTTGGGTTAAAAGGTTTGGTGATCATCTCATTCATACCGGCTTCAGTAACTTTTTCACGCACTTCTTCGGGCGCCGCTGCGGTAAGGGCAAATATGGGCACTTTTGAATAGTAGTCAGATAGCTTTCGCAGCTTACGGGTGGTTTCAAACCCGTCGATACCAGGCATTTGCAGGTCCATCAGAATGATATCAAAATCATGGCTGGTGGCTTTTTGCATGGCAATATAACCGTCTTCCGCAATATTAAGTTTACAATCCCACTTGTCAAAGATTTTCTTGGCAACCATAATGTTCATCACATTGTCTTCCACAAGCATTATGTTGTAGTCTTTCAGGCTAAAGCTGTCAAGCTTTTCAGGTACTTTTTCCTCAATAACGGGTTTTGTTTTTTTGTATGGAAAATCAATTTCAAAATAGAACAGTGAGCCTTCTTCGGGCTTGCTTTCAACCGTAATGCGGCTGTTGTGCATAAATAGCAAGCTCTTAACAATGGCAAGCCCCAAACCGGTACCCCCGTATTTACGCGATGTTTCGGAGCTGGCCTGTGTAAATACCTCAAACAACGAATCAATTTTATCGGGCTGAATTCCAATTCCTGTATCTTGTATACCGAAGTAGATCTTGCTGTTTTCTTCATCACGACTCACCTGTTTCACAATAAGCTTTACACCACCCTTATCGGTGAATTTAATGGCATTGGATATGATGTTTTTCAGTATCTGTCCCAATCTGAGCGGATCACCGATGATCTCATCAGGAATATTCTCATCGTAATCCAGTTCCAGTTTTATACCCTTTTCCTGGGCACGCATAGAATTGGTGTTAACGATCTTTTTCAGGTATTCCCTGGTATGTATTGGTATGTTTTCGAGTTCCAGCTTTCCTGCTTCAATTTTTGAGTAGTCAAGGATGTCATTTACCAGACTCAGCAGGTCGCGTGCCGAGAAGTTAAGTATTTCGATATTTTCTTTATGTACAGGATCTTCTATCTCATTGAGCAGCATATCGGCCATAACAATGATGGCATTCAGCGGTGTGCGTATCTCATGGCTCATTACCGAAAGGAAGTCTGATTTCGCTTTTGCCGCTGCAATGGCTTCCTTGCGGGCAGCCATGATTTCCTCCTCGTGGGTTTTACGTGAAGTTATGTCGAATGATGTACCAAAGAAGCCGGTGATTTTATCATCCCTGATGATGGGTTTTACCGTAGCTTCAATATAGGTGATCTCATTATCGGGTTTAATGGCCCGGCATTCATATTTTGCAAATCCCCTGATACGTGCTTTTTCAATGGCATCAATGATTTTTTGCCTGTCGTCAGGATGAACATGCTTGTAAAAATCTCCTGCAAAGGGTGCTTCAGATTTAGGATCAAGACCGTACTGGTGGTAAACCTGTTCGGTCCACACAGCTTTTTCGTTTTCAAAATCTACCATCCAGTTGCCAAAACCACCCAGTTGCTGTGCATCGAGTAATTGTTCACGGGCATCGCGCAGTTCATTTTCAATGGTTTTCTGTTCAGATACACAGTTCCACACTGCCAGCAGGGCAGGGGTTTCTGAATCGGGTAGCCGGAAGGGTACCTTTGTATATTGAAAATGACGGTCTCTTTGTTGCACCGGATCGTAGATCACCTCCTCACCTGATACTTCTTTGCCATCTTCAAATACCAGTTTATCCTCTTCGAGCATCTTCTCAATACGTGCCTTATCAGTAGAAATTTCCATTTCGGTAAGACCGATAATATCTTCCGGATCTTTTCCGCGATGCCCGGCAAAGGCTTGGTTGGCCAGAAGATACCGGCCCTCGGAATCGCGTACATATATGAATTGCGGAACCCTGTTCATGATCTCTCTGAGAAGTTTCCTGTTATATTCAAGATCCTTAAGAGCTCTTTTTCGCTGCGAAATATCATTTTTTATGGCAAGGAAATTTCTTATTTCCCCGGTATCATCCTTGATTGGACTTATGGTAACTTCTTCCCAAAAAAGCTCTTTGTTCTTTCTGCGGTTAAGTATTTCTCCTTCCCATTTCACTCCCATGTTTATGATCTTCCACATTTTTTCATAAAACTCCTGCTTATGATGACCCGATTTGAGTATGCGGGTATGTTTGCCAAATACCTCATTGAATGTGTAACCGGTAATTTCTTCAAATGCAGGATTAACAAACTCTATTTCACCCGCTGGGTTAGTTATTACAATGGAGTTGGCACTTTGATCTACCGCTTCGGAAAACAATTGCGATTTTCTTTGCAGAAGTTTCAGGTTCTGCCTTTCAAAGCCCAGTTCAATGCAAAGTGAGAATTCGCGTACCGAAAACGGATATTTGATCATATTACGGTGGAAAAGCGGATTACGGCTGTACTGGTAAATTGTTTCATTTTCAGCTTCAATGGCAATACAAACGGCATTTTCATATGTTTCAAGCTGCTCCAGTATGTTTTTGATTTCAGCCTGGTGCTTTTCATTTAGCTCAATTGCAATAACATTACTTGTCTTATCAGCAGGAATCTTGTCAAAGACGTCCCCGTTCCCCAGGGCAATACATTCCTTATTGGGGCCTTCAAATGCATCTTTTGCAATTTTGCATACCTCCCGGGTAGCGTAAAATAAAGATAAATTGTATCTTTTCATATTCTGAGCTTTAAACCTGGCCTGATCCTGGTACATTTTACCTGAATCATAAATTCCGTTATACCATCGTACAAACAAATGAAATACAGTAGTTTATGTTGTATTGTATCGTCAAATACCCATAAAAACCATAGTAAATCAATTGTTTTTATGTATAGGCATACGTAATTTAGGGTAAAAGGTTATGAGGTGCTTATACAGAATTAATGAGGCCTTGCATGCTATTCCGTTAAATTATCCGGATACGACTTCGGGCATTGCCCGGAATAGCAACGTAAATTTGTTTTGTCTCGCAAATGACCCGGAAACCTTTTTGCCTCGATATATAGCTAAGCTTTTTCTTTCAATTGTTAATAAATTGAATGGGTTATTATCAGTGGTTTTAATCTGATTTATTTGATTTCTATGTTAAAAAACAGGTTAAAATCATTGGTATTTTAAAATGTCATATATATTTGTAGGTGCAATCATAACTGAAAAAGCACAGAAAAATTTATCTATCCGGGGAAATAAAAAGATCCGTATTGCCGGCACTGGAAAATGTAGTTAAGAGTACTACTCCAAAAAAAAAATTAAGCTTTTCCTGTTTCGCCCGCAAAGTGCCTCTTTTACTCTGATCTTGCATTTGAGGTAAATATCGGTATACTCAGTATTAAAACCTTCAGGATCTGGGCTTTATAAAACCGGCAGATATTAATTATTTTTCTGTTACATAACAATCAGAAAATTAATTACTTAACCCATTCAAAACAGGAGCACAATGAAAAAAAAGCCAATGAAAACCGGGAGGTGTAAAGCAAAAGGTTTATTTGTAGCGGCACTTTTAGCCTTTTTCTTTGCTCATGCCACGGTATCTGCTCAACAGGTAGTTGCATCAGGAGGAAATCACCATGAAGCAGGTGAGATCTCCATTAGCTGGACATTAGGAGAAACAGTGATTGAAACTTTTACAACAGAGGAAAATATCCTCACTCAGGGATTTCATCAGCCCTGGCTTACGGTTGTTGCCGTTGATGAAATTCTCGAGCCGGGATACATAATTACTGCATTTCCTAATCCTGCACAAAGTTATGTTACACTCAGAGTAGAAGCTGAAAGCTTCGAGAATATGACTTTCAGACTTTATGATTTTAACGGAA
>SLOJ01000087.1 GCA_007132585.1 Bacteroidales bacterium
CTGGTTATAACTCAGGGTTTTCAAGAGGTGTAAACTTAGGATTGAAACATGCAAGTGGCGATTACATTTTTATCATAAATCAGGATGCATTTTTATTTGAAAATAATACTTTAAACAGGATTATCGGTAAAATAGATGCTTTGCCCGGCAGAACAGTCTATGGATGTAAAATAATTAATCCGGCAGGAGAGTTTCAACAATCGGTTTGGATTGACAATCCGGGTTTTGCAAGAGAATGGCGCTTCAGTGCCATAAATTATAAAATGAATCCAAAATGGAAGTTAAGTTGGAGAATAAAAGTTGATGACGCTCATAAAAATGAAGGATTTGTTTACAGACTAAATGCAGCATTTCTGGTTATTGATAAATCAAAAACAAAGCAAATTCCGTATTTTGATCCTGACTTTTTTTTATATGGAGAAGATGTGGAATGGGCAATAAGAATTAAAAGAAATGGATGGGTTTTTTATTTTGATCCAACAATTTGCATAAAACATTATGGGAGTTTATCAACCCGCAATGATATAAAAAAAGAAGCCCAAATTATGCTTTCAGGCTGGTTGGTTATTTTAAAAACAAAAGGGAGAATATTTCTGTTTTTATTCATTCTTTATTTTTACATCAATTACTTGTTAGATGCAGTTCTTGACAAACTTAAAAGAAACAGGTTGAGCAAAGCATCTGAAAGCAAAGATTCTTTTAATAAAAGGCAAATGATAAAATCATTCTTGTTGAAAAAATATGGGACTAAAGTTTTATTTGCAAAAAAGCTGTCCAATGAAAAAACTTTTCTTTTTAACTGCTATGATGAAGATATTAATATTGATTAAAAACCAGGATACAAATGAACCTTATTAAAAAGTTTTTTTTCAAAAAAGCAGATGCCGGGCATGTTAATATTTCTGAGCTTGAAGAAAGAATTAAAGAGATCAGAAAAAACAGTGATGTTATAGCTATTTGTCCGGATAATACCGGGTATAGTTGGTTGGGTGTTAAAAGAGGGGCGTTGGCTTTATTTGATGATAAATTACTGGTTTTACCACAGTATTATTCTGAAAGCAGATTATCGGTGAAAGAATTAAGTGAAATTTGTGATTTGATAATCAACCAGGAGTTTCAAAAGATAGTCTTAAGGGGTTTTCCCCCATATTTTGAATTTTTAATTAAATACCTGAAGGAGAAAAAACAAAATCTGCCTGTTTATTTCCTCTATGCAGGATTCCTTGCGGAAAATTCATCAAATCTTGCAGCAAAGGAAAACTTTGTCAGAATTATTGAGCTGATTAGAACAGGCTTAATCAATAAAGTTGGCTTTAACAAACCCGGTCTTGCCGAAACTGTTAAAAACCTTTACGGTATAGATGCATTTGAATATCTCAATAAGACATACATTTACCCTCCTGAATTATTGGAAAAACAAAGTTTACCCAATGGGTTTAATATTGGAGTTTTGGGCAATAATGATTTCAGGAAAAACATCCACAATCAAGTAGCTGCGGCCCTGATGGTGAAGAACTCTTATGTGCATGTAAGAGAACTGGACCCCGTTCAATATCTTGATACGACAAAAAGAAGAATTATTGAACATAATGGAGAATTGTCTCATCAGGCTTATGTTTCTTTACTTGCCGGAATGGACCTGAACATGTACGTTTCTTTTAGTGAATCCTGGGGGCATGTAATTACTGAAAGTCTTTCGGTTGGGATCCCATGCCTGGTTTCCAAAACCAGCAGTATCTTTGATTACGATGATGAACTGGCAGATTTACTGATTGTAAAAGATATTGATAACTCAGTAGCAATTACTGCACAAATAAAACGCATATTACACCGTAAAGATGAAATTGGGCGTAGAGGCAGGGAGTATGTGCTTAAGCTTAACAGAATTGCTGATGAGCGTATTAACGAATGGCTAGATGATTAAGATACTTCATATTATCCCTTCATTAAGAAAAGGTGGCGCTGAGCGCCTGGTGCTGGATATTTGTACTGAATTATCTCAAAGAAAGGATGTTGATGTCCGATTGGTTTGCTTTTCAGATGAAAATGAATATCCCGAATATAAAGGCCTTATTAAATCTTTTGTAATTCCTTCACGAGTAGAACTATCCATTCTCAGGAAGAACAAACTTTTTGTTGATGAGCTGCAGGAATTTATAAATATCTTCAAGCCTGATGTTATTCATACCCATTTGTTTGAGGCAGATATTGTATCGCGCTCAATATATTATCCACGTGCTAAATGGTTTTCGCATTGTCATGATAATATGTTTCAATTCAGAAATTTGGACATGGGTCTATTTTTTTCAAAAGCAAGACTGACTAATTATTTTGAAAAGAGGTACTTGTTTAATAGATATTTTAAAAACGGAGGTGCCCATTTTATTGCTAATTCCAGAAGTACAGAAGCCTATTTCAATAAAATAGCCAGACACTACCAGGTAACGCATTTGAGCAATGCCATTAATTATGAAAGGTTCTTTAAGCAAACACAGCAAGCTTTTCCCAACAATGTGTTAAGATTAGTAAATATCGGATCATTTGTAAAGAATAAGAATCAAAGCTTTTTAATTGATGTTGCGTATTTTCTAAAAAAGCAAAACATAAATTTTGAATTGCATTTTGCCGGGGATGGACCTGAATTAAACTCTGTAAAACAGAGGACAGAAAATTTGGGCTTTAGCGAAAATATATTTTTCCATGGAAAGATTGAAAAAGCTGAAAAGCTTCTTTGGTCTTCTCATATTTACATTCATAGTGCTTTTTCCGAAGCCTTTGGACTTACGTTACTGGAAGCTATGGCCGCAGGATTACCGGTAGTTACTCTTGATGGAAAGGGAAACAGGGATATTATGATTTATGCAAAAAATGGCTTTTTGATTAAAGAACAAGATCCTGGACTTTTTGCAGACAAAATTCTGGAAATATGGGAGGATAAAGATAAATATAAAGCCATGTCTGCTTTTGGGCAGGAGTTTGCCGAGCAGTATGATATTAAATTATATGTTGATAAGCTTTTAGAAATTTACAGCGCTAAAGCTTAAATAAACTTTTAATAAATTCGGGATAGTTTTTTTCCGCATTGTATTTTTCTTCCCAGGTTTTTCTTGCATTTCTTTTTATTTTGTTTTTTTCATCCTGACTTAAGTTCATAAAATCTTTAATATGTCTGGCAATCTCTTTCGGAGAAG
>SLOJ01000129.1 GCA_007132585.1 Bacteroidales bacterium
AGGGGTATCGCCCCGGGAAAAATGCCAATAACCGGGCAATCAGGCTGAAGGCCTGAGATAAAACAATTTCATCAACCCCGAAGAAAGAAAAACCCAGGCCGATATATCTCATTGAAACTCATCTAAATCAAATATCTTACAATATTTTATTATCTTTCAGGTTTATTCAGGGAGTGGTTTAATTATACAAAGATTATATGCGAGGTGTGAAGTTATTTTTAACTGCAGTTGCCATTGTTCTGCTAAATTCATCCGGTCGTTTCATTACAGATAATATTTACTCACAGAACGAAAATCAATCAGCAGATGATAACATTGAGCGAGTGCTGATACATCTGGAAAATATACCTCTGGGGAGCAAAGAATATCCGGGGTCGCATGGTGTAATCCTGCTGGAAAGAAGAAGATACAAACAAGAGTCAGAAACCCTTGACGGCATGGCTATTTTTAGCAACGTGCCCTGGAACAGCGGATATAGAGTTACCGGCATGCACCAAAGCAACAGCCAGGCGTTTAACCGGCCTGTTGAGCTTTGGGGTGTGTGGACTAACGTCATAATCAGTGAAAAATACAACGAATTTACCTATACCAGAAACATGCCTTTCATACTGGATATACAGGCTATGTATTACCGGCAAAATTCTTTAAATCCATCTTTAAGCAAAGGGGATACGATCAGATTCAATGTCCTGCTGAGTAACCCTTCCCATGAAAATTACAAAGGTCAGGTTAAATTACTTTTGAAAAATGCAAACACCGGAAAGATCTCTGAAATTAGTAAAGATGTAGCTTTACACTCCCGTGGTGAGAGACAAAGTACAACATTAACATTTAAAGCGGAAGAAGCCGGAGAATACTATGTCGCACCAGGCATTTTTATCAAACAACAGATAAATCAATGGACCGACTGCTGGGACTGGTCGCCGGACCCATCCTTTTTTGTATCTGAAGAGCACCGTACACTCAAATTTGCCGGATATCACTGGGACGTAAAGGCCGGCTTCGGAAATCCGGGGTCCAATCTCTGGTCAAATGATACTACAGATGTTTGGGTGGATAAAAACGGCAATTTACACCTTACACTTTCCAAAAAAGACAACGGGAGATGGTATGCCACAGAAATAATTTCGCAGGAAACTTTTAATTACGGTACTTACACCTTCTTTATTGATGCAGCCCCCGGTCAGTATGACCCTCATGTGGTTGCAGGTATATTTCTTTACCGCGATGAGCAAAATGAAATAGATATTGAGTTCAGCAGATGGGGTAATGATCAAAACTACCACATCGGCAATTATGTTATTCAACCGGCTCAAACACCAGGCAATCAGTTCAAATTTCCTTTGTTTACAAATGGGTCACATACTACCCATCAAATCATCTGGAAACCCGGGGAGATCTTTTTCAGAAGCTGGTACGGGCATTACCTGGCTCCTCAGAACAGCAACTACATAGCACAGTGGCACTACAACGGAGATCATACACCTGAGCCCAACGGACTTCGACTTTTCTTCAATCTATGGCTTTTCAGAGGCATTTCACCGAAAACAGATACTACAGAAAAGCTGATTATTAATGATTTTTTTTATAATCCCCACGAATAATATTTGTTTAATATTTCTTCATTTAACAGATATTTTGCAGCTATTTGATACTTTCTTTTTATTTTTAAAAATCAATAATAACAGAGTACTTTTTTTATAAGATGGAATTAAAAACAATATGATAATCAAGTATTCCAGTGTTATCATGATTTACATATAGATACAACGATTTGTTGTGTAATTAAACCTAAATTAAAAAATCCAGAACCATTATGAAGACAGACCTTGAAATTGCAAAGGAAGCGAAGATGCAACCCATAACAGAAATTGCAGCAAAGCTTGGTATTGAAGAGAAAGATCTGCATATGTATGGCAGACACATAGCAAAGTTGCCGCTCAGGCTTATTGATGAACATAAGGTGAAAAATAAAAAGCTTATACTGGTAACTGCCATCACCCCTACTCCGGCCGGAGAGGGAAAAACCACCACAAGCATTGGTCTTACAGAAGGATTAAATAAAATCGGGGTAAAAACAACTGTTGTAATACGTGAACCTTCACTGGGACCGGTTTTTGGAATCAAGGGTGGCGCTGCCGGTGGCGGCCGATCACAGGTACTACCCATGGAAGACATTAACCTGCACTTTACCGGCGACCTGGCCGCTGTGGAAAAAGCACACAATCTTCTTGCGGCACTGGTAGACAACCACCTGCAAAGCAGAAACAACAAACTGAACCTGGATCCCAGAAAGATCATCTGGAAACGGGTAATGGATATGAACGAAAGATCGCTGCGCGATATCATTATCGGAATGGGTGGACCCAAGCAGGGTATTCCCAGGGAAACAGGATTTGATATTACCGCGGCATCAGAAGTTATGGCGGCTCTTTGTCTTGCAAAAGATATTGAGGATCTGAAAGAAAAATTCGGAAATATTCTGGTAGGTTATACTTACGATGATGAGCCCGTTTACGCCCGAGATTTCAATGCCCAGGGTGCCATGGCAGTGCTTATGAAGTACGCCATAATGCCCAACCTGGTACAAACCATCGAGGGCAACCCTGCCATCATACACGGTGGACCGTTTGCAAACATTGCACAGGGAACAAACACACTGATTGCCACCAAAATGGGACTTACCCTTTCTGATTATGTAGTAACGGAAGCCGGTTTTGCTTCAGAACTGGGTGCAGAAAAATTCCTGGATATCAAGTGCCAGTATGGTGGACTTACACCTAATGCATCCGTTGTTGTAGCTACTATTCGTGCATTGAAATACCATGGCGGAGCCAAACTTTCATCACTTAACGAACCCAATACAAGCGCATTGGAAAAAGGACTTCCCAACCTGGAGAAACACATTGAAAACATCCGGCATTTTAATCTTGAGCCGGTTGTGGCTATCAACAAATTTGCCACTGACACAGATGATGAAATAAAAATTATAAAAGAAAAATGTGATGATCTGGGTGTAAAAGTTGCCCTCTGTGAAGGATGGGAAAAAGGTGGTGATGGCACCATCGAACTGGCAGAACTGGTAAAAGAAGCGGCTGAAAGCTGCCATACCTGTTTCACACCTTTGTATGATTTTAACTGGGATATTGAGAAGAAACTCCATACCATAGCCACCAAATTGTATGGTGCTGACCACGTAGAATACACCGTTAAAGCCGAACAACAAATGGCTATGTTTGAAAAAATTGGTCTTGACAAACTTCCGGTATGTGTGGCCAAAACCCAGAAATCACTTTCGGATAACCCTCACAAAATAGGCCGCCCAAAAGGATTTACTATTAAAATACGTGAGTTCGAAGTAGCTGCCGGGGCAGGTTTCCTGATCCCTATTGCTGGTACAATTATGCGTATGCCGGGACTGCCATCGCTTCCTTCTGCAGAAAAAATCGATATTGACAATGACGGAAATATTTCCGGATTGTTTTGAGGTTACTGATTTTAATAGATTTTGTTACAAAAAAGGTTTCGTGAAATACGAAGCCTTTTTTGGTTTATAATCAACAAAAGCATTTTATCCATTAAATTAGCACTTCAATTCATAACAGTACCTTTTGAAACCATCTCTGTTTATCATATCGTTGCTTATGATTTTGCAAGCAGTTGCACAAAGTCCTTCCCTTTTGCAACGGGAGTATGTGATACCTGCATCCCAAAGGATACATCAGCTTGACAGTTTGAGCATTATCGAAGATAGTTTCCGGATTTACGGCCCCGATGAGCAACCGCTGAATGAAGCCTTTTACGAAATAGATTATATACGTGCCCGCTTACAACTGAGAATTCCTGAATTCTGGACAGATGACTCACTGAGTATAAAATACAGGGTATGGCCGGTAAATTTTTCGCAACCCTTATTTGCACGCGATACGTCGCTGATAAGATTGCCGGGACCGGGAGAAGACCCTGTTCGTATTCCTGTAACATCAACAATTCCTGATCAGGGCCTTTTGCGCTTCGAAGGGCTGCAAAGTTCAGGAAGCATTACCAGGGGTCTGACACTTGGAAACAGGCAGGATGCCACTCTGAATTCGGCCATGAACCTGCAGCTTAGCGGTATGCTTACAGATGATATTGAAATACTGGCAGTGGTTTCTGATCAGAATATCCCCTTTCAGCCGGAGGGCACTACACAACAGATACAGGATTTCGACAGGGTGTTCATTCAACTTTCGGGACACGGAGCAACCCTTATCGCAGGCGATTTTGAGATGGAAAGGCCTGCCGGATATTTTATGAATATAAACCGTAAAGCGAGAGGGGCAAAAATCAGCTGGGAAAGTGCAGCAGAAGACTCACTTCTGCCAGGCGGCGGCAGGCTAAAAACGTCGGCAGCAGGTGCCATTTCCCGCGGAAAATATGCCCGAAACCAGATACAGGGCATGGAAGGTAACCAGGGACCCTACAGACTCATCGGCAACGACAATGAGTCATTTATCATTGTTTTGGCCGGCACGGAAAAAGTATTTGTTGATGGTGTTTTACTCACCAGAGGCATGGAGAATGATTATACCATTGATTACAATCTTGCCGAAATCACTTTTATGCCATCGCAACTTATTACCCGCGACAGCCGGATAATAGTGGAGTTTGAATATGCCGAACGGAACTACGCCCGATCAATGCTTTACACAAATAATGAGATCATTTATGACAATGCCAGGTTTCGCTTTAACTTTTACAGCGAACAGGATCATCCCAATCAACCCCTATTCCAGGACATTTCCGATGAACGAAGGCAACTGATGGCCAATGTGGGCGACAGCATTCACCGGGCTTTCGACCTGAATATCGACAGTACCGGATTTAAAAATGACCGTGTAATGTACCGGCTGGCCGACAGTCTGGGTTTTGATACTGTATTTGTTTATTCTACCAATCCCGAAAGAGCAGTGTACCAGGTTGGTTTTTCGTTTGTTGGCCAGGGCAATGGAAATTACAGGCAAATCAGCACCTCAGCCAACGGCAGGGTTTACGAATGGATAATGCCGGTTAACGGTATTCCGCAGGGAACACACGAACCTATCATTCAACTGGTAACCCCGAAAAAACACCAGATGCTTACCCTTGGCGGGATGGTAAATATTTCACACCATACAATGGCAGATGTGGAATATGCTTTTTCAAACCGTGATATCAACCTGTTTTCCGATCTGCACAAAAACAACAATTACGGGCACGGGCTGAAATTGACGATAAATGATGTGCGAAAATCGGAGAATAATAGAGAACTTCCATGGGAATATACTACGCAACTGTCATACGAACTTACCGGTGAAACTTTCCGTGCACCCGAAAGATACCGTGAAGTAGAATTCGAACGCGACTGGAGTTTAAATCAAATGCCAAAAGCGCAACAGGAACATTTGCCCGGCTTTTCATTTACGGCCCGCAACGAAGAAACCGGTCTGATCAGGTACCGCTTTAATGCTTTTCTTGCCGGCAATGATTATACTGGATTTATGAACCGCATGGATTCACGTATTCGTGCAGGTAAAAATCTTTTTGAGTATTATGGAAGTCTGCTCAATGCAAGTGGCATGCGCGAAACAGATTTTTACCGCCACCGGACTGCCTATACCCGCAACCTGGGGTTCATGCTGGCAGGAATCAGCCATATGATGGAAAACAACAAAACCAAAATGTCCGGAGAAGATACGCTTTCACCGGCCAGCTTCTTTTTTGAAGAAAGAGAAATTTTCATAAGCAACCCCGATACCAGTGCAAATACATTTAAAGCTTTTTACAAACAACGTTATGACCATTTGCCTGCCGCAGGTGCATTTGATCTGGCAAGCATTGCATACAACTACGGCCTGCGGTATAACGCCCGCAGGAATACCAACCATCGCTATGGGTTGCAACTCATCTACCGCGAACTCGAAGTGCAGCAGCAACGCTTCCCCGGTGAACAAAATGACCGTACACTTAATGCCAGGTTTGATCATTTTATCAGGCAGTTTGAGGGTGCGCTTACTTCCAATATCTTTTATGAAGCATCAAGCAGCATGGAACGGAAAAGAGAATATATGTACGTGGAAGTACCTGCCGGACAAGGTGTTTATGTTTGGGTAGATTACAATGAGAATGAAATCATGGAGCTGGATGAATTTGAATTGTCACCGTATCCTGATGAGGCCAATTTTATCAGGATTTTTGTGCCTACCGATGATTTTATAAGAACCTACAGCACAACTATCAGCCAGAGTATCAACCTGGAGCCGGCACAATTATGGCGTGGAAGCGATGACTGGAAAGAAATTCTTGCCCGTTTTTCCAACCGGCTCAATTACCGTATCGATAAAAAAAACCAGGGAGGATTATTTGCCGAAAACTTCAATCCCTTTTTTGCCGATGTAGCAGACACATTGCTGATCACCCTCAATGCTTCGCTGCGCAACTCATTGTTTTTTAACCGTACAAGCCGTATATGGAGCCTTGAATGGACTATACAGGAAAACAGCAGCAAAAGCATTCTTAGTAACGGGTTTGAAAGCAGGGCGCTGAGTTCGCAGGCCTTACGAACCCGATTTAATGTAACAAGGCAGTTATCGGTTCACTTTAATACCCTTTACGGGGAAAGGACCAATGAATCTGAATTTTTTGACCGGCGCAATTACAGTATACGATTTCTTGATCTGGAACCATCTCTCATTATACAGCTCAGGCAAAACCTCAGGGTTAACCTGATATATGGTTTCAGCAGGCAGGAAAACATACAGGGTAATACCGGTGAAAAAGCCCTTATACATAAAGGCGCAGTGGAAACACGGGTTAGTTTCCCTTCAAGAGGAAACCTCCAGGCGCGCTATCAGCTTTCGCAAATTGACTATCCTTTTGACCTGAATACACCGGTGGCCTTTGAGATGTTACAGGCACTGAGGTCGGGCACCAACCACATCTGGAGCATAAACTGGCAGCATAACCTGAGTTCATATTTACAGCTTAACCTGAATTATAATGGCAGAAAACCGCCTGATATTCAGGCAATACACACCGGCACTGTGCAATTGAGAGCATTTTTCTGATCCGAGAATGGCTTTTCCAAATCAAACGGAATTTCTTTCTCTATTATCTCAATAATAATTTTATTTTTGCAGATACCCAATTATCAAAACACAACGATTAACACAAAACCCTTACAGACAAAACATACATTATGCTAAACCTCATACTTTTCGGTCCTCCAGGAGCCGGTAAAGGAACGCAGTCGGAGTTGATCATGTCGCGCTACAACCTCACCTATATTTCTACCGGAGAGGTACTTCGAAATGAGCTCAAAGCCGGTACTCCTCTTGGCCAGCAGGCAAAAAAGATCATAGAGTCAGGTGGGCTGGTTGACGACGAGATCATTGTTCAGATCATCGGAAATGCCATTCAGTCCGACACCAACACTGATGGATTCCTGTTCGATGGTTTCCCCCGCACTTACGTACAGGCTTATATTCTTGACGGATTATTCACAGGGCTTCAAACTTCTTTAACCAAAATTATCATCCTTGAAATTTCTGATGAAGAGTGTACGAAAAGGCTTCTGCAAAGAGCAAAAGAACAGGAGCGTAGTGATGACAATGAAACCGTTATCAGGCGACGGTTGCAGGAATACCATCAGAAAACCCTTCCCTTGCTTGAATTTTATAAAGATACTGACAAACTGGCCAGAGTAAATGGCCTGGGCACTACCCGGGAAGTATTTGATCGTATCAACAAAGTAATTATAGAAGAAATAAACAGCAAGCCTGTAAACATCATGGTTTATGGTTTCCCGGGTTCAGGAAAAACCACACAGGCTAAAAAACTGGCAGAGGAATTCAATCTTACCTATATATCAACTAGTGAACTGCTGAAGGAAGAAGCCCAGTCCGGTTCCAACCTTGCACAACAGATCAATCCTTACCTGGAAAAAGGTCTTCTCGTTCCCGATGAAATTGTAATACGCCTCATAGAAAAAAAGCTGAAAGAAACCGATGGTAACAATCGTGGCTATGTTTTCAAAGGTTACCCCCGCACCCTGGTGCAGGCATACATCCTTGACGGGATTATGAAAAAGAAAAACTGTGCTATAAATTGTGTGATCAATATCCAGGTGCCTCAGCTTGAACTGGTAAAACGGCTCGATGCCCGCAGCAAAACGTCAGACAGCATGCCTTACGATAAAAGTGCTGCCACCATTGTGGCGCGGCTGGAAGAACATTCACAACGTAATGATTCCATTGTAAACTATTACAGAAAAAATAAAATAGTGATGGATGTGGATGGACTAGGAAACAAAGATGATGTGTATGAACGCATAAAAGAACATGTGCTGAGAGCTATACGCAATTTGAGGTAGGGGAATTCAAATTCATTTTTCATGGTAATATCAACCAAAAAAAAGGGGCTAAATCTCTTTTATTCTCAAAACACATGCTATAAATTTACATACTATTCACATTAACACATGATACCAACCTAAACTATTATTAACATGACAAAAACATCAAAGTAATTTTGAACACTGACCTGATGCAGAGTAATATCTCTCCGACACATCCGTTATAATAAAACTTTATAATTTTGCCGGGGAATCAGAACTTAACTCAATTAACAGCCATGCTTCGATTTATATTATTATTTTTTGCACTTATAATACTGAAATTTAATGGATTATATGCGCAAGACTCCGCCGGAGCCACTACAGATGTAAATGATACCATTCAGGAAAACATCATTTACTTTTCTCCGGAGGATGCAAATTCTTACATCCATGAACTTATTAAAAGAGAGAACTTCTGGAGAGTGGATAATGACACCCTCAGGTATGCGCTTAATCGGCTCATGGATCAAACATTTGAGCCCTTTGACAGTGTAAGAAACAGGCTCACGCAGTTTCCATTTGATTCGGTACGAATTCGCCCTTCTTTTATTGTAAAAAATGATACCATTCCCCTGCGATGGCTTAACGACAGTATTTTTATTGTAGATACCATACCCCTGGAGCAAAATCCGTTGATTGTTGAAAAAACAATAATGAAAAAAGCTTTGGATACCTTTGCCATGCCTTTTGGCGACAGGGTGCCCGATGCACGCTTTATCATAGATTCTTTGCTGCAGGTAAAAGATACCATAACAGATATTTACATAGACACGCTGTTTCTTGAATCAAAGAATATTCAGATGCACAAGGTGGCAGAAGAAACCATTTCACCACCAATACTACCCCCCGGCAGCAGAATATCATCAAATTTTACAGAAGACTCTGCCCGGATTGTTTTAACTGAATCCACCAGAGTATTTGTTGCCGATACAGATTCACCATTTTATATTGTTCCCGGTTTAGAGATGACCGACTCGTTGAAGCAAGCGGTAAATACGCTTCTTACTTACACCTATGAGCGCGATTCCATCCTGGTATTTCTCAACGATATTGATGGCCGCAAAACTCCCTTATGGCTAACCACACAGTACGATGACCTTTACAGGTACTGGGTAAAAAACCAGGAGAACGACTCTATTACCGTTTGGGTGGGAAATCCATCAAAATATGATATCACCCTGCTACTGGAAGAAGACGTAAATGTTGAGCGACTGGAGAAAAAGCCGGCAGATGATATTCCAATCCATACGCTCCAGCCGGAGCGAACTCTGGCAAAGCTCGAACCCCTTGAGGAGATTCCGGTTTACTGGAATTATGGTTTTGTAAGTTCATTTACACTGAATCAGAATTATCTTTCAAACTGGTCGCGTGGTGGTGAGAGTTCTTTTTCAAGCATGATTGATATCAGGGGTTCAGCCGATTATACCAAAACGGCTACCGAAGAAGAGTGGACCAACAACGGAAGATTAAGATACGGTTTTGTAAGAACAAAAGAACAGGGCTTCCGAACCAACGCTGACATGATCGAACTCAACTCGCAGTACAATAAAGTTATCAGGAAAAAAATTGATTTCAGTTCCAGTTTTTACGGAAAAACACAGGTTGCCAGGGGTTATAACTACCCTAATGATTCGGTGGTCGTTTCGCGTTTCCTGAATCCCGGAACCTTTACCATTGGTGTAGGTTTGGAGTATAAACCCTATAAGAAAACCCGCATCAATTTTTCTCTCCTTTCTTACAGAAATACTTTTGTGCTTGACACAGCAAATATCAATCAGACTTCTCACGGGATTGAAAGTGATAAGCGTGCACGACAGGAAATGGGGGGACAACTGGTAGTAAGAAATACCACAACCATCTGGGATGGATTTGATGTAAAAAATTCAATCAGGTTGTTTTCCAGTTATCTTGATAAGCCAAAAAACATAGATGTTGACTGGGAAATGAATGTGGAAATGCAAATCAACTGGTATTTCAGCATCAAATTTAACCTTCACCTGATTTATGATGATGATGTGCTGTTTCCTTTGCTTGATGATAGCGGAGAACCTGTACTTCTTCCGGATGGTAAACCCAAAAAAGTTCCAAAAACACAGTTTAACCAGTTCCTGGGTTTAACAGCCTCTTTCAGAATTTAGGGCATTACCTGATCTATTTCTTCTATGTTTTCCATCTTATCATTAATACGCAGATCCTTGTAAAGCTGAAACAACTTTTGAATTACTATCTGGTCTTCGGGCTCCTGATCATAAGTTTTGTCGAGCCAAAGTACTGCATTTTCAAATGCTTCGGCAGATCTTGCTTTTTCCTGCTGCACAAGTGTGTTAAGGGTAAGGGTTCTGGCACTTTCTTCAATTTCTACTCCGATGTTATAATAACAGGTAGCTATATTCACATTTATCATTAAATCGTCAGGGGCCAGTTCATTGGCTTTCTTGTAAGCTTCTATTGCATTTGAATATTGCCCGGCTTTCTGATAAATCAATCCCTGTGTGTAAGGGAATATATGTTTTTCAGGGCTTTGTACCATAGCACTATCAAGCAGATCAACTGCCTGGTCAATTTCATTTAACTGAAATAATAAATCGGAAAGCAACAGGATCAGGTTCTCGTTATCATCATACTTTTCAATACCTTCTGCAAGTGCATCTTGAGCAGAAATAGTATCGCCGTTTGCAAGATTTGCCTGAAACAATAAATGAGCTGTATTTGGTGAATAATTGTAATTGTGCAGCCTGTTCAGGTGTTTAATAGCCTTCTTCCATTTTTGAGCCTCAAAAGCAGAAATTGCTGCATTAAAAACCAGGCTGGTGTCAACATGCATGGAAAGAATAGAGCTTCGTGTAATTTCAAGAGCCTGTTCAAATGCCTTTAAGGCATCAGTAAATTTTTTATCCTGAAAATGCTTCTCACCCATTTTCTGGAAATCATTGGCTAAAAGGATATAGTTTGGAGCAAGTTGTCTTACCAGTTTTCCACGTGTATCAAGTTCCAGTGCTTTTTCATAGGATTCAATGGCCACATACAGTTGGTCAGGATAAAGTTCATACTTTTTTTTATCATTTTTTTCCATTCCATCACGATAAGCAGTCTGGCTTAGCAGGCCCCTGGCATACCATGTCCGTGGCCATTGCGATGATTCTTCATCCTCAACCATTTCTTCAACCAAATCTTTGGCATCATTGTATTTTTGGGTTTCAATAAGATGAAAAACCGAAATCAGTTTACTTCTTTTCAGCGGAGCCATTACAGTGCAGCCGGAAATAATCAATATCAAAAAAAGTAATCTCTTCATTTTATACTGTGCTCTTTATTTATCTGAAAGTTCTCGCTTTGTTAATGCGATAAAAAACTGCGGGTATACTTCAACCCGAAATTTTGCAGGTCAAATTCCCGGATATTAAAACGCCCGCCTTTAAATTACATTGCATGCGTTTTAAAATTTACACTGCAAAGATACAGAGAACTTGCGTAATGGATAAAAATACAATAAAGCAGACCAATGAAATTAAACAAAAGGTTTTTATAAATGTTAAAGTTATCTGATGAATCATGTGATCAGGTGAGAAAATAAAGAAATATTTTTTCACAAATATTCAGAAGTTAATTTGAAAATACTAAATAAAAAACAAGAACATTATGAGTAAACATTATGCAAGTGCATACTGGGAAGGAAACCTTCCCAAAGGGAACGGAAGTTACATACTGAAAACCAGCAATCACGTTGGTTCGCTGAAATTTTCCACACGTTTTGAAGACGACAAGTCTGCATCAAGCCCCGAAGAACTTATTGGTGCAG
>SLOJ01000244.1 GCA_007132585.1 Bacteroidales bacterium
GATGAAGAATCCGCAAAATTTCCCTACGAAGCACTCGACCGGCTTAATGTTCTTTCACTCAAAAAATACCAGGAACTGATAAAACATCCTGACTTTATAGCGTTTTATGGGCAGGCCACTCCCATTGATGTTCTTGAGAACAGCCGCATAGGATCACGCCCTGCCCGTCGCACGGGTCAGCGAACCCTTGACGATTTGCGTGCTATTCCCTGGGTATTTAGCTGGAACCAGTCAAGATTTAACCTCACAGCCTGGTTTGGAGTAGGGTCTGCACTTAAGACCATGAGGGAAGAAAATCCGGATCTTTTTGATCAGCTTAAGAAATATGCCCATCGCTGGCCGTTTCTCAGGTATACGCTCATACATGTGGAAACCAATTTACTCAACGCCGATCCCGATCTGATGACAGCCTATGCCGCCATGGTTGAGAATAAGGATGTGCAGGATGAGTTTATGGAAATGATCATACCCGAGCATTCCGAAGGTATCAGACAGATCATTGAATTGCTGGGCGAAGAAGCAGAAAACCGCCGTCATAGTTTACTGGATAATATTGAAAGAAGGAGTAAAATACTCCGGAAGCTTCATCATATGCATATAGTCAAAATAAGTGAGTGGCGAGCCATGGATAAAACCGATCCTGTTAAAACAGGAGCAATTCTCGATAAACTCCTTATGATTACCACTGCCATATCGGGTGGATTGAAAAGCACCGGATAGATGATAAACCAGGATTTTAAATATTTTACATATGCCTGAAAAACTTAAAAAAACTCTTCTTGATTTGTGGGAAGTGATCAAAAACACGGCCATTCGCTGGGATGAAGCAAACCCATGGCGGCAAAGTGCCATCATTGCCTATTATTCTATTTTTTCGTTGCCGGCATTGTTGCTTATCATTATTGTAATGACCGGGTTTTTTTACGGTGAGGCCGCAGTTTCCAACCAATTGTCGGAACAGATTGAACATCTTGTTGGTAAAGATGCTGCGAATGCCGTAGAGACCATGGTAGCCAATGCTGCCGACCCCGGCTCATCGCGCATAGCATTTATTGCTGGTATCGGATTTCTGCTCTTTGGTGCCACAACAGTTTTTTACCAGTTACAGCTTTCGCTAAACAGAATATGGGGTGTGGTGCCCAAGCCCAAACAAGCATTTCTCAAATACCTGAAAGACCGGCTGTTCTCATTTGGACTCATTCTTGCCATTGGATTTCTGATGCTTATGTCGCTTGTTGTAAACTCCTTGCTATCCATGCTGGGCGATTGGTTGAAAACGCAATGGCCCGATACCATCTCATCGGCAATGCATTTCTCTAATTACATGATATCTCTTGTAATTATCACGGTGATGTTTGCGCTCATGTTTAAAATACTGCCCGATGCCATTATCCGCTGGCGCTCGGTTTGGGTGGGGGCATTTCTTACTGCTTTACTTTTTGGACTGGGTCAGTTCGGATTAAGCGTTTATTTTAATTATACCGATCCGGGTTCAATATATGGTGCTGCGGGTTCAGTTATTCTTTTACTTGTTTGGATATCTTATGTTGCTATGATCCTGCTCTTTGGTGCCGAATTTACACGGCAATGGGCCATTAAATTCGGTTATGGAATAAAAGCCAAGGAAAGCGCTGAACTTATTGACTCAGAGATAAATCCTTTTTTGGGTATGGAGTAACCCATCAAAACTTAGCAGGTTGCATTTTGCAGAGATTACATAAATGTAAAAATTGCTTCTTTTCAAACCTTAATAAAATATAAAAATAAGCTTAGGATTTCTATATCTGCACTCTACCCAGCTTTTTTAAAGTCCTTACATGAGACCTGAATGCATCTGAGAACCGGTCATATACATAGTAGGGTATATTGAATTCTCTGGTTGTTTTTTCTACTATTTTTGAAATGGCCGGGTAGTGCACATGGCATATCCTTGGAAAGAGATGGTGTTCTATCTGGAAGTTTAATCCACCTACATACCAGGAGAGAAGTTTGTTTTTACGAGAAAAGTCACTGGTTGTTTTGAGCTGGTGAAGGAGCAGGCTGTCGGGTAATTTCCCGTTCTCATCAGGAAGGATTTGCTCAGGACCTTCAACCACATGGGCCATTTGAAAAACCAGACTCAATATCGTTCCTGCAGTTAAATGCATGATAACAAATCCGATCAACACCTGCCACCACAAAAGAGAAGTGAATATAAGAGGCAGGCCCACGATCACTGCAAAGTAAAATATTTTGGAGAAAATAAGCCATACCATGGAGCGACGATATGCATGAACCGAAATATTGGTGATACCTTTTTTGCGGTATCTGATGCGTTTGGGAATATCTCCGAAAACCATGGCAAAGGTCATTAAAGCATAAAAGAACCAGGCATAAATATGCTGGTATTTGTGGTATTTTTTAAGAGGCGAAGCGAAAGCAAAACGGAGCACAACGCGGCTGTCTATATCTTCATCTTTGCCATAAACATTGGTAAATACATGATGTAGCTTATTGTGCTTTATTTTCCAGTTGTAAGCATCAGCACCGATGAGATTCATGGTAAGTCCCATCCAGCGGTTTACTGTCTGGTTATCAGAGTATCCTGCATGATTGGCATCGTGCATTACCGACATTCCAATACCGGCAATCCCGACTCCCATAATAAAGAAAAGCACCAATGCCAGCCATACCGGCATAGTGATGGTTAAAATAGCAATAAAAGGAATAAAATAGAGCAATAACATTACAACTGTTTTTGACACCATCGTTGGGTTATGATGTTTCGAAATGCCTTTTTCGGAAAAATACTCATTAACGCGGTTATATAAAGTCTTTTTGAAATCAGGGTTTTGTTCTTGAGCGAAGGAAATTTGGGTAGGCATGTTAAATAATATGATCTGATGAATGAATAGAAGAAAAACTCTATGGTTTCAATTCATGTTTATGAATACCCTGTAAAGGTAGCGTTTATTCTCGTTCAATCAGAGTAGTTTAGGAAATTTTGAGAGAAACCACCGAGTTTGATTTTTTTAAAATGATATTAATAACCGTATTTTTGACCGATTGTTTTCTGTTTTGCCATGAATTTAGAAGAATTATTCTCCAAATCTGATTATTTATATCAAAAACCTGCTTTTCTTGCCAATCCCCATGGCTGGATACCGCATATACCCTTTGC
>SLOJ01000091.1 GCA_007132585.1 Bacteroidales bacterium
AAGTTTGAAATGATTGCAGGCAGGTCCATGGGGAATCCATCAGGTCCGGGCAGCTCTTCCATGCGGTTCGACATTTCCCTTAGCGCCTGCGCCCATCGTGAAGTGGAGTCGGCCAGCAGCATTACTTTCAAGCCCATGGAGCGATAATACTCGGCAATGGTCATAGCGGTATAAACAGAAGCTTCACGCGCTGCAACAGGCATATTGGAAGTGTTGGCTATAATGGTTGTACGTTCCATGAGCTTACGACCTGAGCGGGGATCATCCAGCTCGGGGAACTCGGTGAATATCTCAACTACCTCATTGGCCCTTTCACCGCAGGCTGCAATAACAACAAGATCAGCTTCTGCCTGTTTCGACAAGGCATGCTGCAATACGGTTTTTCCTGACCCGAACGGACCGGGAATAAAACCTGTACCTCCTTCAGCAATGGGATTAAGGGTATCAAAAACCCTAACTCCGGTTTCAAGCACTTTAAAGGGTCTGGGTTTCTCTTTATAGGCTTTAATAGGAACTTTAACAGGCCACTTTTGTATCATACTTACTTTATGTTCCTTACCATCCTTATCGGTAAGCACTGCTATGGTATCATGTATCTTGTAAGTTCCTTTCTTAGTAATACTTTTAATTGTATATTCACCTTCAAAAGTGAAAGGAACCATAATTTTATGGTCAATCCAGTTTTCTTTCACCTCACCCAGCCAGTCACCAGCTTGTACAGTGTCATCTTTTTTTGCGATGGGTTCAAATTCGTATTCCTTATCCTTTTCAAGAGCTTCGGTGTATTCACCCCTTTTCAGGAATATGCCCTTCATCTTATCCAGATCATTCTGCAATCCGTCAAAGTTTTTTGACAGCAGCCCGGGCCCGAGAGATACCTCAAGCATATGCCCGGCAAATTCAACTTCTGAACCAACCTTAAGTCCGCGTGTACTTTCAAACACCTGAACATATACCTTGCGGCCCATGATCTTGATCACCTCGGCCATAAGGGGGGTGCCTCCGTGTTTTATAAAGCAGATCTCATTCTGAGCTACACGCTCATCGGCTTCAACGATTACAAGGTTGGCAATAATTCCGGTTACCTTACCAATTGTGCTCATATATATTTATTTTTCAGTAAATGTTTCGGGTAATTCATAACTTGATTTAAGATCCTGCAGCAGCTCTTCAAACAACTTATTTCCATGGTCTATATCCAGTGTAAGCCATCTTTCCACCATACCCAGTTTCAGGGTAAAGGCAAGAATCTTATCTATGGTAAAATATTCAAAAAATGTTACATCATCCAGGTAATTCCAGCGCAACTGATCAATGGCCTTTTCACGCTGTTGCACATCGTCATCTTTGGCAATATTGAGTAAATCATCCATGTAGGGAATTTCTGCTGTAAGGCCGAAATCACGTGCGTGACTTTTGCGGATAGTTTCAGAAATATCATCCCATCCTATAACCTGGTACTCATAAGGAATATCGTAACGACGGCAAACCAGTGCGGTGAGCAAGTTATTCAGATCGCGGTTAAAACGGTACCATTCGCGCAAAAACCCATGATTAACAGAAAGGGCATAATCATAGAAAAGAGTTGTAAGTTCATTTTCAGGACTCATATTCGGATAAACCGGTTCGTTATCCTTAAATGAAAGAATAAACCTGTTCATGTATTCCGGCAACTCACTGGTAATTTCCTTTATATTTGCTTCCAATATTTCCCGCTCAAAATTGCCACGTGTATCGAATACTTCTTCACTTTTCGATAGTAAATTCAGAAGATTCTTATTGTCAAAGGGAAGGAAAAGGATCTGTGCCAGCTGATAATCCTGCGGATGCACTTCGTTTTGCAATTCTTTCCTGAAATCAGTCTGACCCATAGAAAGTTTATGAATATCCAATGTTATATCCTGCAGGCCAGCCACCAAACAATAATAATTTCGCTTCACTTGCTTTCCTTTTTTTAGTTCTTAAATGACCTGTTTTTGTTTTCCTTTTTTTGCTCTTTGGGTTCCCGTTTCTAACGTATTACATAAAAAGGGAATTGTAACCCGAACATTTTTTGATCTTTAAAATTCAGTGAAAATCTATTTCTTTTCGTAAAGCATTTCAATAAGCCGCGGGCGCAGGTATGCGCGGAAGAAATTATCAAAATCTTCATCAGTAAAGCTGATAAGATAACCTCCCTCTTTAGGCCCGATTTTAAAACCACCTTTTATTTTTTCTGAAAAGGAAAGTTCAAGTCCTTTATTGAGAACATCTTTTGCTTTGTCTTTAAAAGCTCCTTCAAATTCCTTTTGTTTCTTTTCAGGAAGTAAAACCTTCAAATCTACAGGCTTATCCCCTTTGGGATTCCAGTTTTTTACCAGTTCGAGAACCACATCGCGGGTAAACTTAGCATCTTTAAAGGCATCTTTTATTTCGGGTTCAATGGCCTCGGCCTCAATAAGCTTCACTATTTTTTGCTGTGTATCAGAAATCAACTGCCGGGCAGAAAGCTGTAACTCGTTCATAGAGTTCTTTTTTAATTCTTCAGCTTCTTTTTTGGCATCCTTTATAATATCCTCGGCTTCTTTTTTGGCGCCGGAAACAATACCATCAGCCTCCTTCTTTGCAGATTTTATTATTTTTTCTGCTTCTTCGTTGGCTTTATTTACCCCTTCCTGGTAAATCTTTTCGGTCAGTTCCTGAAGTTTCGTTTGCATAATATTGAATATTTAAAAAACGAGTGAAATTATCTCTATTCTGTGTATAATATAAGGTTGAATTATCCGCTTGTTCCCGAAGTTAAATAACCTTTTCTGAAAACTTACAAAGTCGATCTTTCTTTGTATGAATTTCGGCTACGAAAGTATAAAAAAAAACTTCAAAATATCACATTAAACCATCAGAATTGGTCAAAAACTTTTGTTGCGCGGCAAAAATATAAAAAAATCATGATGTTATTATATTAACAACTCAAGAAAAATCACAAATTTTGACATACGGGGTTTTGTTTTCTGTGGAAATGGGTTATTTGGCTGCGGGTATTCGGGAATAAAAAGGTTATATACCAGAGAGGATATAAAACATCACTGCCATTCTGCAGCGAAGCAAGGAAACTGTTTGAAGTGGGCAGCAAAGGTCCTTAAAAAAACAGCAGTGGCA
>SLOJ01000026.1 GCA_007132585.1 Bacteroidales bacterium
CTGATTGAAGCTTCTGAGGAACATTACAAAGAATTTGGAAAGCCGTTGTTCAGCTCTCATATGCTTGATCTTTCAGAAGAACCACTTGAAGAAAACATTGATATTTGTGTTCGTTACCACGAAAGAATGAGCAAAATTGGTATGACTCTGGAAATCGAACTGGGTGTTACCGGCGGAGAAGAAGATGGTGTTGACAATACAGGCATTGACAGTTCAAAACTTTACACCCAACCCGAAGAGGTTGCTGCAATGTATGAAGCACTTAATAAAATCTCCGATAAGTTTACCATTGCTGCATCTTTCGGCAATGTGCATGGTGTTTATAAGCCGGGCAATGTAAGGCTCGAGCCCAAAATTCTTGACAACTCACAAAAATTTATTGAAGAAAATTTTAAAACTGCATCCAAGCCGGTAAATTTTGTATTTCATGGTGGCAGCGGCTCATCGCGTGAAGAGATCAGGGAAGCAATCTCTTATGGAGTAATAAAAATGAATATTGACACTGATACACAGTGGGCTTTTTGGGATGGAGTTAAAAACTTCTATAAGAAAAATGAAGGCTACCTGCAGGATCAAATCGGAAATCCCGATGGTGATGATAAGCCCAACAAAAAGTTCTACGACCCGCGTACATGGCTCAGAAAAGGTGAAGAAAGCTTGAGAGACAGGCTTAAACTCGCTTTTGAAGATTTGAATGCAATTGACAAAAACTAAAAAAATGCCGGGCTTTTCCCCGGCATTTTTTTAATTATTCTCTGGCTCTGTTATTTCATCTGCTTTTTTATCAAGTGGAGGGAAATTAATTTTATCAACTACAATTATTGCAGAAAGATAAGTTGGTGAAACCCTGTTGAGAAATCTTATGGCATCAAGCCGGGTCCTGAAATCCCCAACCCTTAATTTATAATAAGGCTCATCGTATGAAATATAAGACGGGATATCGGGGTATTGAGCATCAAACTCTGCCTTTACCCTGTCAGTTCTTAATTTTGATCGGTTGCCCGAGTCGGTGTAAATTTGCACCCTGAAACCACTCATACCATTGCGTTGATTGATTTTCCTTTGTGCTTCCTGCAATTGATCCACGCGTTCATCCCTTTTCAGGTAGTTATTTTCATACCTATAATTACTTTGCTGCTCAGTATTTTGAGCAGAAAGCACAGTAAAAACCGAAAGAAATATTATCAGCATTAATGTTTTGATCATAGCACCTTCTTTAAAAGAAATGTAAAGTTAATGGCTTATTTAACAAAACGGCAAAGTTTGAATTTAATTATCGAATAGAACAGCAAGATAATACAATGTTTGCCAACTTTAGTATGCCAAAGCAAATACTACTCTTTGTGATGAAGGCTTACCGGAATAAATACATTTACCTTCCTCCTTTTTATTATTAAAAGGAATACAACGTATAGTAGCTTTGGTTTCTTCTTTAATTTTCTGCTCTGTTTCTGCAGTTCCGTCCCAATGAGCATAAATAAAGCCACCTTTTTCAAGAAGTTCCTTAAACTCATCCCAGCTGTCTGCATAATATGTTTTGGAATCCCTGAAAGTAAAAGCTTTTCTGTAAAGATTATCCTGGATAGCTTCAAGCAAATGTTCAATCTTGTTTGCGAGATCTTTCTGATTATATACAGATTTTTCAAGGGTATCGCGACGGGCAATTTCTATGGTTTCATTTTCCACATCCCTGGGACCAATAGCCAATCGTAGCGGTACTCCCTTAAATTCATATTCATTAAATTTCCATCCGGGTTTATGGGTATCTCTGTCGTCAAATTTAACCCTTATCCCCTTTTTAAGAAGATCTTTGCGCAATTCATCTGCCTTATCACAAACCAATTTATATTGTTCTTCATTTTTATAGATTGGAACAATTACAACCTGAATGGGTGCAAGTTTAGGGGGTAAAACAAGGCCATTATCATCAGAGTGAGCCATTATTAATGCACCCACAAGCCGGGTTGAAACACCCCAGGATGTTGCCCATACATATTCGAGTTTCCCTTCCTTACTGGTAAATTTCACATCGAAAGCTTTGGCAAAATTCTGCCCGAGAAAATGCGATGTGCCGGCTTGCAATGCCTTGCCATCCTGCATGAGAGCTTCTATACAATAAGTATCCAACGCACCTGCAAAGCGCTCATTCTCCGATTTTAGCCCGCGTAAGACAGGAATAGCCATGAATTTTTCAGCAAATTCAGCATACACATCCAGCATTCTTCGGGTTTCTTCAAGAGCTTCATCACGCGTTGCGTGTGCGGTATGTCCCTCCTGCCATAAAAATTCGGCTGTACGCAAAAACATACGGGTACGCATTTCCCAGCGAACTACATTGGCCCACTGGTTAACAAGGATAGGGAGATCGCGGTAAGACTGAACCCAGTTGCGATAAGTATCCCAAATTATGGTTTCGGAAGTAGGCCTTATAATCAGTTCTTCTTCAAGTTTTGCATCTTCATCAACCACTATTCCCTTACCATCCGGATCATTTTTCAACCTGTAATGGGTTACCACAGCACATTCTTTGGCAAAACCTTCAACATGATCCGCTTCCTTGCTGAAAAAAGATTTTGGTATGAAAATTGGAAAGTAAGCATTGGAATGCCCGGTATCTTTAAACATTTGGTCAAGTGCCGATTGCATGCGCTCCCAGATAGCATATCCGTAAGGTTTAATTACCATGCATCCACGAACCGCTGAATTCTCTGCCAGATCAGCTCTTTGAACAATATCGTTGTACCATTTTGAATAATTCTCTTCTCGTGTTGAAAAATCTTTAGCCATATAACGTGATTGGTATAAAATTTGTGGTTTGTAAGGTGTATGAATAACCCGGCAAATTTAAGAAATAATTAGAAAACAAAATCTTATTTTTGAAAACGGCAAATAACGAACCAATAAACTATATATAAATTATCAAGGAGGAAACAGACATGAAAACCTATGTAAAACTTATCGTTGCGATGTCGGTGTTTTTTGCTGCATGTTCTACCAGTTACCATGCAACAAATACTTATGACGACATTTACTACAGTCCTGACAATGCGCGGCAATATGCAGAAACTGCTCAGGGAACCAGCGTAAATGCTGTTCAGGTGAGCCCTGCCGATGAAAGCCGACCGGCAGGTAC